>CADBRK010000042.1 GCA_902797065.1 uncultured Ruminococcus sp. | reverse complement strand
AAGTCGGAGAATCCCATAACGGCTTTTGAAATAGCAGGAAGTTCTGAACCGAATGAAGTAAATACATTACCGAACGAAGGAAGAACGAACAGTGACATTACAACGATCATTACAAGAGTAAGACCAACGAGGAACAACGGATACATCATCGCACTCTTGATCTTCGCAGAAAGTGTTATTTCTCTGTGAAGAATATCGGCAGCATTCTCAAATGCCATATCAAGACGACCGTTTGCTTCACCTGCTGCAACAAGGCTGATAACGATCTCGGGGAATGTCTTAAAAGATCCGAGTGACTGTGACAGCGGAACACCGTTGTAAAGTTCGTTACTTACTATCGTAAGAATTCTCTTCATTGTTTTGTCCTGTTCCGTATCCAGCATAACCTCCATCGCCATCGAAAGAGAGATACCTGATCTCATCATGATAGCCATCTGATGGCAGGTAGTAAGAACCTTTTTCTTCTCGAGAATAACCTCATGAATTTCTTTAAGGTTAAAGTCTCTTTTATACCAAGGAAGATTATCCTGACCATCGGCAACCGAATCCTTTGATTCGCTTATCTCGAGAGGAGTCATACCTCTTTCCGCAAGGATTCTTTTTACGTCATCACGGCTATCGGCAATTATTTCACTTCTGTATTTTTTGTTTTTACCATCAATGGCAAGATAAGTATATTTCAAGTTACGTCACCTCATCTACGATTATTTACGCCGCCATAGGGAGGTCTTGCGCCGCCCATGCCCATACCCATACCGGGCGCAGGAGCAGCTGTCTGCTCGGCTTCACTGACTTCAAAGCTGTATTCCTTGGCAGTCTGAGGACTGATATAACCGCGGGCAAGGAGCATCTCAATGCTCTTGTTACGCGTAATCATACCCAGACCCTTACTTGTTTCAATAACCTGCTCGATCATCGCGATCTTATTCTCACGAATAAGGTTGGAGATAGCGCTGTTTACGAACATGATCTCAAACGCACCGATACGTCCAGGAATATCGCTTCTCGGAAGAAGTCTCTGAGAAACAACGACTTTAAGCGATGTGGAGATCTGACCGAGCGCCTGTCTCTGCTGAGCGGCAGGGAACATATCAACAAGACGGTCAACCGTTTTTGCAGCACCCTCTGTATGAAGTGTCGAGAAAACAAGGTGTCCTGTCTCGGCAGCAGATAATGCGATAGATACGGACTCGAAGTCACGAATCTCACCGATCTGGATAATATCGGGGTCTTCACGAAGTACCGCACGAAGAGCCGTATGATAAGAACGGCTGTCGGGTCCGATCTCTCTCTGATTGATAACACAGCCGATAGGTCTGTGCAGGTACTCAACAGGGTCTTCGATCGTCACTATATTGAGGTTTCTTTCTCTGTTGATCTGATGTACGATAGCAGCAAGAGTTGTGGACTTACCGGAACCCGTAGGACCGGTTACAAGTACAAGACCCTCTTTAAGTTCAAGTATCTTGGCGATAGACGCAGGAAGGTTCAGCTTGTCAAGCTCGGGAGTTTCTTCGTTGATAACACGCATTACCAGTGAAGCGCCGTTTCTTGTTCTGAAAGCATTTATTCTGAAACGGCTGCATCCCTCGATAGTTGCCGCACCGTCGACGTCGCAGGTCTCCATGAATATATCGAAACGCTCTTTGTTGAGAACCTGGCTGATCATATAAGTAACGTCTTCATCTGTCAGAGGATCGCCTTCCCAGTATCTCATCTGTCCGTGAAGTCTGTATGCAGGGCAGTTACCCGACGACATATGAATATCCGAGCAGCCTGCTTCAACAGCTTCCTTGACCATTGATATAAAATCCATCTGTAATTTCCCCCATTCAGGTTAAAATATAGTATTGGTAAAAATTTGCAGTATCTGCAAACTTATAGTTCGTATTTATTATAACATATCCTTTTTCGATTTACAACGATAAATCAAAATAAATGTGAAATTTTTGGTAAATTTTAATAGTGTTAGAGCATATCTTCGCTTGCAGCTTCCATCATAGTCTCAAGAGATATAATACCGCTGATAACGTTCATTCTCAGATTTTCTCTCATTGAGATCATGCCTTCGGCAACTGCAATGTCGTTAATATCCTCGGTTGCCTTATCCTGCTGAATAGCCTTCTTGATTGCAGGGCTTACCATAAGGATCTCGTGAACTGCAAGACGTCCCTTATGACCGCTTCTGTTGCAGCGTTCGCATCCGCCCTCCGGCGCGCGATAAAGCTTAAGTTCTATGCTTGTATCATCGATACCGAGAAGTTCGAGTTCACGGGGACCTGCAATATACGGCTCCTTGCAGTTTACGCACAGACGACGTACAAGACGCTGTGCTATAACGCCGATAACTGTTGAGGAAACCATGAACGGCTCAACGCCCATATCTACAAGTCGGATAATCGACGAAGCAGCGTTATATGTATGCAGTGTGGAAAGAACCAAGTGTCCTGTAACAGCGGCGGACGCAGCGATCTCGGCAGTTTCTTTATCTCGAATCTCACCGATCATGATAATATCCGGGTCCTGACGAAGAATTGAACGAAGTGCGCTTGCGAATGTAAGACCTGCCTTGGCGTTAATATCAACCTGATTGATTCCCGGAATAATCATTTCGACAGGGTTCTCAACAGTGATAATGTTAATATCTTCTCTCATTACGCCCTTAAGACCCGTATAAAGCGTTGTCGATTTACCGGAACCGGTAGCACCTGTTACAAGGATAATACCTCTGTTCTGAATAAGAAGCTTATCAAATTTTTCAAGGTTCTCGGGAAGGAAGCCGATTGCGGATTTCTCCATTTTCAGACCGATCGCCGTCGTAATACGGGCGCAGACCTTCTCGCCGAATACAACCGGGAGAATGGAAATACGCATATCTACTTCTGTTTTGCCTACACGATAGTTGATACGACCGTCCTGCGGGATTCTCTTTTCGGCGATGTTCATGCCGCCTATAAATTTAATACGCGATGTAACGGAAGGTGCAAGCTGGGAGCTTGTTTCCATGTATTTCTGGAGCTTACCGTCGATTCGGAAACGAATAAGCATCGTTTCTTCCATCGGCTCGATATGAATATCCGAAGTCTTGAGACGTACTGCTTCTTCGATCATGTTGTTTACAAAACGAATGATCGGCTGGTCGTCTGCTGCGGCACTTGCTGCTGCAATTTCTTCTTCTTTGCCTGCTTGGCTCACCTGACCTGCAAGGAACTCTCGTGCCTCGTCGTATGCTTTCTTTGAAGCATAGATAGCCTGATGTGCCTTTGAGATCTGCGAAGGAGCGGCAATTACCGTCTGCAGCTGCATCTTGGTCGTTGTCTGTATTTTGTTCAGTGATCTGAAGTCGAGAGGATCGGCAACGGCAATAGTCAAAGTCTTATCAACCTGCTCAAGCGGAATAACCATGCACTGCATAGCAAGCTCGGCAGAAATAAGATCGGCAAGATCGTCCTTAAGTTCGATCTCATCAAGATCAACGTAGGGTATAGCGAACTGTTTGGAAAGAGCGAAGCAAACTTTTTCTTCTTCGCACATTTTTTCCTTAATCAGTATCTCGCCAAGACGCAAATTATTCTGCTTCTGCATACTTAGTGCCTGGTCGAGCTGATCGGGAGTGATGGCTCCCATATTAATAAGAATCTGTCCTATTTTCAGATTGCCTCTCATGGTCAGTGATCTCCTTTGCAAATTTGATGTTAAATGTCAGATGTTAAAAATATAAACCGGTCCGTGTTTGCACGAACAACATTTTTTATGGCAGCGCCGGCATTGTCAGCAGATTCATATACATACTTTGTATCTGAGCAAAAAATGGCTGCATGATCAGGATGATGCCCGCAGAACAGCACAGATACGGTCCCATCGGAACATATATCCCGTTTTTTGTTTTTCCGGAAAAAATCAGGATCAATATATGCATCAGTCCTACAAAAGATGCTATCACAAGCAGCAGGATAATACATTTCCAGCCAAACATAATGCCCAAAGCGGCAAGCAGTTTTACATCTCCGAATCCGAATCCGGGCTTTTTGAACATAAGCATTGAGAGCATATCGAGCGCAAGCAGAACAGCACCGCCGACGACTCCTCCGATAAGCGGCTCATACCATGTCTTTACAAAGCACTTTGTCGTCAACAGATCAATAACCGCAAAAATAACTGACAGTACAAGCACAGCCAAAGTAAATTCATCAGGAATGATCGTATATCTCGCATCCGATGCAGAAATAAGCATCAGAAAAAAATATAAAACAAAAATAACAGGGAGCTTGATGCCAATGCCGTTCGTAAAAATCGTTACTCCGGTAAATACCGCAAAAACGGCACCCATTATCAGCCCCCAAGACTTTTTAAATCTGTT
>CADBRK010000041.1 GCA_902797065.1 uncultured Ruminococcus sp. | reverse complement strand
TCTTGGCGTTGATGTTGCTGTACTTTTGCGCTCCTCCGAGAAATGCGATAAAACACCGAACATTATTCTGCTTGACGATGAAAGGATCATTCTCGAAGGAGGGCTTTCCGTTTTAAAGGAAACCCTGCCCACAGCTGAGATCAGCTGTTTTACGGAACCGGATGATGCTATTCGCTTTGTGAAAGAAAACAAAGTTCAAATTGCCTTTGTGGATATTGAGATGGGGCGTGTCAGCGGTTTGGATATTTGCAAAGAGCTTTTGAAGATCGAACCTAATATGAACGTCATTTTCCTCACGGCATTTTCTCAATACTCTTTAGATGCGTGGAAGACAGGTGCCTGCGGATTCATTGAAAAGCCTTTGTCAGCTGATGACATACGGTGGCAGATCGCCCATCTGTGCCGACCTGTGGGAGGTGTGGTATGATTCATCTTCAATGGTGTCTCGGTTTTTCATTTCGTTTCACTGCAGTGTTTTTGGGTGCTGCAGCTATTTTGCTGATCGGCTCCGACAACGGAGAGGAAAAACTACATGATCGTTTTTACAAGATCACCGTATGGCTGGCAATGATCCTGTCACTGACAGACATTTTAATAATGATCACGCAGCTTTACGAAAACGCCGTGGTGATCCAATGCATTCTGCGATTACTTTATGTAGTTTTTGATATTCCGTTATTTCCTGTTATTACGGCATGGCTGCTTTATACCTGCAAAGAAACGCTGCGGCGCAATCCGGCATTATATACGGTATGCAGCCTTCAAGCACTTAAAGCTGCGGCAGTATCGACAAATATTGTAACCGACGCGTATTACACAATTAATGGCATCACCGATGTTAAAAACCCATTTTCGTATATCAGTCTGATTTTCGGTATCGTATTTTTTATTGTTATCGCCGTCATACTTGTCAGAAGATGGAAAAAACTGACTGCAAGCCAGCGGATTTTTTTCGTGATCTGTGATCTTATGACTTCCGAATGGATGATCATATTTATGGAATGCTTTCTCATATATGATCAAAACCGTCGGAATCTTAAGAATAAAGAAGCGATAATTCGCCAGCAGGAGGAAATCATCAGACAAAAGGAAGACCTTGTCAAACGCGAAACACAGGTGGCTGTTCTGCAAATGCGGCCTCATTTCATTTATAATACACTGATGAGCATCTATTACCTCTGCCAACAGGACTCAGTCAAAGCTCAGAAGGTGATTCTTGATTTCAGCCGCTACCTAAAAAAGAATTTCACAGCCATTGTAAGTGAGGAAACTGTTCCGTTTTCGGAAGAGCTTGAGCATACGAAGGCATATCTGGCAGTGGAAAAGGTTCGATTTGAGGATAAATTATACGTTGAGTTTGATACGCCTGTTACCGTTTTCAAGCTTCCGCCGCTGACTTTGCAGCCGATTGTCGAAAACTCCGTCAAATATGGCGTCAGCCCCGGTCTTGACCCGCTGTATCTCTCTATTATCACGGAGGAATCGGACGAAGGAGTTGCTGTCATTGTTGATGATACAGGTCCGGGATTTGCCCCGTCTGATGACAATGAGCCGCATATTGCACTTGAGAATATCCGCAAACGTCTGAAAACCATGTGCGGAGGCTCGCTGGAGACAACACCGCGCGAAGACGGCGGGACAAGGGTGATCATACGGATCCCTATAAAATGATTAATACCCGATAAACGCCGTCCGTTTTGACGCGGCCGATATCGGTATTGAAAATATCACAAAAAAACACAGAAGAAAAAAGGAGTTTTATTATGAGCAAGAGAATTATTACGATTTTGATTTCCGCAGCAATGATCATTTCTGCCGCAGCTTTGACGGGCTGCGACAAAAAGACCGACGGTGCGGCTTCCTCCGCTGCGGGCAGTGAGGGCACAAATTCCTCCGTTTTCGAGGTTAACAGCAGCACTGCGGGCGAAGATTCCGAGAGCAAGGCTGAGTCAAATGATGAAAAGAAAGAGTCCGACTCTGATAAGAAGGACGACAAGAAAAACGATTCATCGAAGGAATCTTCTTCCAAGTCATCATCAAAGGCCTCGTCTAAAGCTTCGTCTGAAGCATCTTCAAAAAAGAGCACGGATAAGGATACCGAGATCGATAGTGATAAGGCGCTTGAGATCGTTCTTGCCAACACCGATTACAGTGAGGATGAGCTGACGAGCATTGACGAAAACGACGAATACGGTGAGGAATTCTATAACCTCTCGTTCTACAG
>CADBRK010000040.1 GCA_902797065.1 uncultured Ruminococcus sp. | reverse complement strand
TACAGTTCGTGGTTTTCGTTTATGTACGCTCCGTGATCGTTTATGCCGAGGTCTGCCGTGATAATATTATCGGCAAGCTTTTCGGGAGCATTGATCAGGCTCGCCGATACGATCGAGTATCCCGTACTGCCGGACAAATAGTCTGTTTTTCCTCTTCCGAGCGCACCCTCCTGATTCCTGCCCCAGGTATAGAGAGAGTTATCCTCTTTGATGACGGACGCATAGGAATGACCGAAGTTCAGTACCTTTATATATTCATCGCCGTCCTCTGCGCCTGCATAAGACGGATATACATTCGGAATAATAAAAACCAGCATGGCCATGCAGATAATAAGACTTATTAACTTCCCGGGCTTCATAAGGATACACCCCCTAATTTTCAATGTCAACTTAAGACTGAAAACTTAAGATTGAAGAATGCATAATAGTGGAAAATCGCTTCGCTCTTTTATTATATTTAAACGAGGAGCTAAGCTCCAACAAGCTCGCTTGATTGGAGCGAGCGACGACGTCAACAAACGTCGTGGAGCTTTAGCTTCTGCGGCTGGGAGCCGTCCCCGACGGGCGTCGGTAGGGGATTTTAACCCACCACCGACGGACGTATGGAACCCGCCGCCTAAAGAGGCGGGGGACATCGACGTTTGTTATAATTTTTTGAACCTATTCTAAAAAAACAGGAGCGAAGTGACTCCGATATTTTTAAGTTTTAAGTATTCAGTTTTCAGTAAAAAATTACAGCTGAAAAACCTTAAGTTGATGACTTTGCCCTCATTTTACTCTATTATACTGCAATTTTTACCCGAATTCAATGATAATAATATATTTACTTTGATTTTGTTTTTTGCTATAATAATTGAAAAGAGATTTACGGCAGGAGGCGAAACAGCGTGAAAAAAACAAAATATTTCAAAACACCGTTATGTATTTTTTTGTGCTTTGCTGCACTTTTTTCAATCATCTGTTTTTCGGCTGTCAACGTACACGCAGAAGAGTACTGCACGATCACATATGAATTCACGGGCGAGAACGCCGATACTCCGGGCTACGCCGAAGGAACTGTCACGCTCACATCTCACCACGACGGATATTATATGCTCTATTGGGTGGGGAGTGATCTTGCACCCGAAGATTTTTACCCCATCATGGAATGTACTCTTGCCGACGGGGAAAGCAAGTCTGTTGATTTCGGCTATCACACCGCTATACCTCCGCAGGCTGACGGCATAATTGCATTCTCCGAACAATTCGGAATAGCGGCCGCACATTACTATCTTCCGCAAAACAAGCTTCCCGAGCAAAAACAGCTCTTTGGCAAAGATCCTGTCCCGCTCTACACGTTCAGTTCTTACTCGGACGTTCACATGGACGATCAGGGCTACTACAAAAAAGCACAAGAACGGTGGGCAAACGCACTGGAGTTTGCCGCAAAAAAGAACACCGACTTCATTGTCACATCGGGCGATATGGTCACAAACAATCTGAGTTATGACAGATCGCATATCGAAAACGAATGGAGGACATATCTGACTATCCTTAACGATAGCAGCTACTGCAATCCCGTATGGGAATCGGACGGCAACCACGATATGCATACCATCGGCAAACCGGGTCTGCAATACTTCATTAAGGCAACCGGGACGGATGATCTTTTTGAAAACTTTGTCGTTCCGTACTACTATATTATCGAACCGAAAACAGGCGATCTCTTTATTTTCATGGCGCTTGAAGAAAGCTCCGAGGCGCGCACGTGTGACGAGTTCTCTCTTGCGCAGCGTTATTGGGTGGAAGATCTGCTCGACAGATATTACGGCACGGGTGTAAACATATACATCGTCGAACATGCCCCGATAGAGGGTTTCGGCGCAGGCGACAGAATGGATAATCAGTACTACACCGGTCTGCTCAGCACCAATTACGAATCTACCGTCTGGCTTAAGAATATCCTGACCGAGTACAAAAACGTTATACACATGTCGGGGCATACTCACGAGGATTTCTCCATGGGCTACAACTACTCCGACGAAAACGGCACCGCCTGCAATATGATACACAACCCCTCTGTTGCCTGCACCACTATGCCAAACATCTACGACAATGCGCTTGACTACAACAACGGTATCGGCAACGGTTCGCAGGGGTATTATGTCGAGGTGTATGAAGACGAGGTCATCTATTACGGCGCCGACCTCACGGAAGGTCTTATTTATCCTTTTTACAGCTATATTATGGAGGGTACACGGCAATTCGATCATAACGGTCATACTCAGCCCGACGAACCCGACACACCCGACATTCCGATTCACACAGACATAGTGCCTATAAGCGGAGAGCTTGCAAAGGCAAAGGAAATACTCGATTATTACGACGGCGCATCGTTTACTCTGCACCAGAAGCTTAAAATGCTTTACAATGCGTATCGCAGTGAGATGTACGCTCC
>CADBRK010000039.1 GCA_902797065.1 uncultured Ruminococcus sp. | reverse complement strand
TTTATCTATTGACATAACGCTTGTTTTTAATGTATAATGTTAAATTGCAAGGTTATATATTCGAAAGGAGGGGTTTTTCATGCTGAGAACTTATCAGCCTAAGAAGCTTCACAGAAAAAAGGAGCACGGTTTCAGAAAGAGAATGTCCGATTCTAACGGACGCAAGGTATTGGCACGCCGCAGAGCAAAGGGAAGAAAGAGACTTTCTTATTAATTTGCTCTGCACATCAGGCTTACGCGGACATCAGGGTATATCTTCGATACAGATCGCGAAGATATACCTATTTGTTGCCGCTATTATTTATTTTAACCGGAACAGGGTTTTGTATGGCAGGATTACTGACTATAAAAGAAAATAATACTTTCAGACGCTTGTACCGCTCAAAAAAATGCTATGTTTATCCCAATATCGTGATCTATGTTGCGAAAAATCGTTTGGGCGTATTCAGATACGGAATTACTGCCGGCAAAAAGGTGGGTAAGGCTGTTGACCGAAGCAGATGCAGACGTGTTATTCGTGCAGCGCTCAGTGTTTATAAAGAAAAGCTCACGGAGCCCGGATGTGGGTATGATGTTGTGTTTGTTGCAAGAGCTAAAACCGTTAAGTGCAAATCAACCGAACTCGAAAAGCCGATAGGGGAAAGCCTCAGAAAAAGCGGAGTGATATGAATGAAAACGCTTTTTATCAAGCTTATCAGATTTTATCAGAAGCATATCTCGTCCAAGACCCCGCCGTGCTGCAGATTTTATCCTACGTGTTCGCAGTATGGTATCGAGGCTATCGAAAGGTTCGGGGCATTCAAAGGAAGCATTATGACTATATGGCGAATTCTGAGGTGTAATCCTTTTGTGAAAGGCGGTTTTGACCCCGTACCGCCAAAAAAATATAAAGTTATAGAGTATAAGAAAAAGAATTGAGTAATTTTTTAATGCCGTTTGAGTAACGGCCGAAAGGATTTTTGGATGAACGAAATATTTAATTTGATCGGCAGTCTTTTCGGGTATTTGCTATGGGGAGCATTTTGTCTTGTTAAGAATTTTGCTATTGCTATTCTTCTGTTTACTATTGTTTTGAGAATAATACAGTTCCCGATGCAGATCAAGAGCCAGAAAAACATGGCTGCCAATATGCGTTTGCAGAAAAAGCAAAAGGAAATTCAGGAAAAATACGGACGCGATAAGGCTAAGGCAAGCGAAGAAATGTCTAAGCTTTATGAAAAAGAAAATATTAATCCTATGAGCGGATGCTTAACTACGCTTATTCCGATGTTTTTGCTCATGGGAGTTTACTGGACGGTAAGAAATCCGCTCACAAATACTCTTCATATTGATAAAAACAGTGTACAGGAAGCACTGAATTACTTAAAAGGCCTGCCTGTGATCGGCGGCAATATTAATGCATATTACGGAGAGATCAATCTTATCGGATATTTTTCCGATATTAAAGATAATCTTACATGTTTCACGAGCGCGGATATAAGTAAGATCGAAACATTTGCAAACGGATTCACGTTATTCGGTATGAATCTGCTTGACGCTCCGAGCCTTCACGGCAAGACGTCGGTATATGTTCTAATCCCGGTATTATGTTTCCTTTCTTCATTTGGTACAAGCTTTGTATCCATGAAAATGAACGGAACTCAGCTGAAGGGGCAGCAGGGCTGCATGAGCGCAATGTTTCTTCTTTTGCCGTTGATGTCGGCGTATATATCATACACGGTTCCGTCGGCTATGGGTCTTTATTGGATCTATTCCAGCCTGATCGGTTTTATATCCACTCTCGTACTGCACAAGTTTTATAATGCCGAATCTATGACAGCGCTTGAAGAGGCAAGAAGGATCGCGCTGCTCGAGACTGAAGAAGCAGGTGTAAGGCAGGTTGTGAGAACATACAATACCGTCGGTAACAGCAGTAAAAATAAGAAAAAGAAGAAAAAGTAACAGATTATTTGGAGGTGTGACTGTGATAAAAGAGGCATTTGGTACAGGTGACACTATCGAGCGCGCATTGGCTGCCGCTTGCAGTGAACTTGGTGTAGAGCCCGATCAGGTCGAGTATGAGGTTATTCAGGCGCCCGAAAAGAAGAAGTTCGGTCTTTTCGGCGGTGCTGACGCAAAGATCAGAGCATATATTGATATTACTCCGTCGCAGCGTGCTGCAGAGTATCTTAAAAAGATCCTTACTTTAATGGGTCTGAATGATATTGAACTTGATGTAAAAGAAGTAGATAATACAGCGGAGATCGAACTTAAGGGCGAAGATGTCGGTTATGTTATCGGCAGAAGAGGGGAGACTCTCGATGCACTGCAGTATCTTTCGGGACTCGTTGCAAATCACGGCGAAGAAGATTACTACAGAGTAACAATAAATACGGGTAACTACAGAGAGAAAAGAGAAGTTACTCTTGAAAATCTCGGCAGAAAGCTCGCTTACAAGGTTGTAAAAACAGGCAAGAGCGTTAATCTCGAACCTATGAACCCTTATGAGAGAAGAATTATCCATACTGCCGTACAAAAGGTAAACGGTGCTATCTCTTTCTCGGAGGGTGAAATTCTCAATCGTCATGTCGTTATTGCTCCCGATCCGAAAAACCCCGTGAAGCCCAGAAGAAATTATAACAATAAGGGCAGAAGAAACGGCAATTCCAGCAAAGGTTCATATAACAGAAATTCAGGCGGCGGTTATCAGAGAACACCGTATAAGCATAATTTCGAAAGAAAGCCGTATCAGAATAAGTATAATAAGCCTGCCGACGATGAGTTTATAGGTTCTTCATCTTCGACGCTGAGTCAAAGAAGCCCTATTGAAAAAGCAGGTCTTCCTCTCTTTACCAAGATCGAGAAAAAGTCAAACGATGAATAAAAGAATACCTCTCGAAATTCGAGAGCTGACAAGCGAAGGTTTCGAGCCTTCGCTTTTTTTTGTACGGTAAAATTATGAAAAAAGAAATCAACCCAAGAAAACTTTCTTTTATGGTATTGATATTAATTATTTTATAATCGTATATATTATTCTTTTTTTTATAATATCACTATTAATTTGTATGATCGGTGAGAATGACGGAGGAACCGTTGTTTTGTTGTTTCTTTTTCTATTCGGAGTATTTTTTCTCGTATCCGGAGCGATCTCTTTTGTTTTTTCAGGCGTTGCCATATTAATAATAAAGAAAAAGTTTGAAAATAAAAACGGCTTTATTCCTGCCTTTATTTTTACTGCTATTTCTTTGGCATATATTTTTGCATTATGTGTAAGCGTATATAAAATGAGGACTTTGGATTTTTCATTGTCTTTTTAATTTTTTTTAATTTTTTGAAAATGGTGAGTTTAATGAATCTTTTTGAACAAACTACTATTGCTGCTGTTTCAACTCCTTTGGGTACGGGCGGTATAAGTGTTATCAGAATCTCGGGTAAAGATGCTGTTGCAATAGCAGATAAAGTTTTTGTTTCTGTCAGCGGTAAAAGACTTTCCGAAATGAAGGGGTATACAGCCGCTTACGGAAAAATATTTGATAAAGGCGAACTGCTCGACGAAGCGGTTGCTACTGTTTTTCTTGCTCCCAACAGTTATACGGGTGAGAACGTTGTCGAGCTTTCATGTCACGGAGGAATGTATATAACGTCTCAGGTTCTGAGAGCAGTGCTTGACAGCGGTGCGGTTGTCGCAGAGCCGGGAGAGTTTACAAAACGTGCTTTTTTAAACGGTAAGATTGATCTGACGGAATCCGAAGCCGTAATGGATATTATTTCGGCGAAGGGGAGAGCTGCCGCGCGTTCTGCTATCGGGATAAAAGAGGGCAGACTCAGACGTGAGATCGACGGCGTAAAATTATCGCTCATTGACAGCGCCGCACATCTGTCGGCCTGGGCAGATTATCCCGAAGAGGATATTCCGGAGGTTTCTTCCGATGCGTTGAGTGTAAATATTTCCGGCGCTATTGATAAGCTTAACTCCCTTATAAAGGGATATGACATAGGCAAGTCTGTCAAAGAGGGGATAGATACTCTCATTATCGGTAAGCCGAATGTAGGAAAATCCACGCTTATGAATTTCTTATCCGGCAGTGAAAAAAGTATAGTTACAGATATTCCCGGTACGACAAGAGATATTATAGAAGAAACGGTTGTACTCGGAAATGCCGTGCTTAGATTATCAGATACCGCAGGGCTTAGAGATACCGATAATCCTATAGAGAAAATCGGTGTAGATCGCGCAAAGAAAAGAGTAGAGTCATGTGGTCTTATACTTGCGGTTTTTGACGCTTCACGTTCTCTTGACGATGACGATCACTCCATGCTTGAATTGATCGGAGATGTTCCTTCTGTCGCTGTTATTAATAAAAGCGATCTGAGTACCGTTATTGACGTAGAGTATATAAAATCAAAGGTAAACGAAGTAGTGTATATCTCGGCAGTTACCGGCGACGGTATCGGAGAACTTATCGGTGCGGTTGAAAAAATTACAGGCGCTGCGGAGTTTGACGAGAATACTGCTGTTCTTTCTACGGAAAGACAGCGTGAATGTTCCATGCGTGCTAAAGCTTCTTTGGATGACGCTTTGTCTGCATTGAATTCGGGATTCACGTTAGATGCTGTTACTGTTTCTATAGAAGAAGCTATTCAATCATTGCTGGAGCTTACGGGTGAACGCGCAGGCGAAGTTGTTGTACACAGTGTATTTTCAAAATTCTGTGTAGGAAAGTAGAAATGGGGGAGAGTATTGAGTTATTTTGCCGGTAAATATGATGTTGCCGTAATCGGTGCAGGTCATGCAGGAATCGAGGCTGCGCTTGCCACATCAAGATTGGGGTGCAGGACAATAGTATTTACTATAAATATGGATGCTGTCGGAAACTGTCCGTGCAATCCTTCTATCGGTGGTACGGCTAAAGGTCACCTTGTCAGAGAGATAGACGCTCTCGGAGGAGAG
>CADBRK010000038.1 GCA_902797065.1 uncultured Ruminococcus sp. | reverse complement strand
TGAACGCGACGCACTTGCGCAAAAAGAAAGCGAGCTGTCGTCTGCTGAAGAGATAGATTATGCCGAGCTTTCAAAGATCAGAACCGAACTTGCTCGTTTTGACAAGCGTCTGGGACTGTTTTCAAAGGAAGATCTTAACACAGCCGTAACGGAGGACGACATTGCACATGTTGTAGAATTATGGACAGGTATTCCTGCTTCCAAGATCAGAGAGAATGAACTTAAAAAGCTTGCCGATCTTGATGTGAAGCTTAAAAGCAAAATAATCGGTCAGGATGAAGCTGTTGAGTCGCTTGCAGCAGCTATCAAACGAAGCCGTGTTCAGATAAGCCCCAGACGGCATCCCGCATCATTTATTTTTGTAGGATCTACGGGAGTAGGTAAAACAGAGCTTGTAAAAGTTCTTTCCACAGAATTGTTTGATTCCCCCGAGACGCTTATAAGGCTTGATATGTCAGAATTCATGGAGAAGCATTCTGTTTCCAAGATAATAGGATCCCCTCCGGGATATGTTGGCTATGACGAAGCAGGACAGGTAACGGAAAAGGTTCGCAGACGTCCGTATTCTGTACTGCTGTTTGACGAGATAGAAAAGGCTCACCCCGATGTTCTCAATATACTTCTTCAGATTCTTGACGAGGGCAGGCTGACCGATGCACACGGCAGAGTGGTCAACTTTGAGAATACCGTCATCATCATGACGAGTAATGCGGGCAGCGATAAGAGAGAGGGGATTCTCGGTTTCAATAAGAGTGAGAATGAGCTGAGCAGAGAGAAGGCAATGAAAGCACTTTCGGATTTTCTCAGACCCGAGTTCCTTGCAAGAGTCGATGAGATCATCACCTTCAATGTTCTGACAGAGGAAAATTTCAAAGATATTGCAAGACTTATGCTTGACGAGTATGTCGTAACTCTTAAAGAAAAGGGCATAGAGTTTATCTATGACGATAAGGCAGTGTCATATATCGCAAAGCATTCGGGCGGCGGAAAAAGCGGAGCAAGAGATCTCAGAAGTTTCATTCGCAAAGAAGTAGAAGACGCAATTACAAACGAGATCGTTGATAAAGGCGAAGGCGGATTTACAAAAGTGAGCATAACCGAGAATGACGATCATATTGTCCTTTCGGTGGAATAAAACTTTTAAAACAGTACAACAGCAAAACGGCCGGGAATGAAATGATCCCGACCGTTTTTTTAATGAAAAAGCCCTTTAGTTCTCGTTTCCGATATACTAAAGGGAAATAATGCGTTATCAATTAATAGGGTTCACTTAACGGATTTACTGCGCCGTTCTCGTCTATTTCCGCCTGTCCGATATACCTCAGTGCATATCCGCAGCCGTTTATAACACAATCCGAGGGATTATCGGCGATGTGTACGTCTAACTTTACGTAGTCCCTGATAATCTGATCAAGCCCGTTGATACGGCATCCGCCGCCTGTCAGAACGATTCCGTCTTTGTATATATCCCCGACAAGCTCCGGGGGAGTTTCTTCGAGGAGATCCTGAGCCTGCTGCGCTATAGCTATGGCTATTTCGCTGAGCGGTTCGGCAAGCTCGCCACTTGACAATTCTATCGCCTGCGGAAGTCCGGTAACGGTGTTCCTGCCTTTTACCACGATCTTCTTATTGACTTTCGGCTTGACAACTGTGCCGATCTCGAATTTAGTCTTTTCGGCAGTAACCTTACCGATCACGAGATTATATGTACGCCTGATGTATTTTATTATCTCATCGTCAAAGTTGTTGCCTGCAAGCTTCATTGATCTTGACGCGGAAATATCACCGAGTGAAATAACAGCCATATCCGTTGTGCCGCCGCCGATGTCGATTATCATTCTGCCGTGAGGACTTCTTATATCCAGCCCCGCACCGATAGCCGCTGCTTTTGAGGCTTCTATCAGGCTTACGTTCCTGACTCCTATCGAAAGGATTGAGTTTACAACAGCGCGTTTCTCGACGTCCGTAATATCGCCGGGGATACATGCAACGACTCTCGGCTTTACTATCCGGCTGATATTCGCCTTCCCGAGCTGGATCTTTATCATGTTCTCAACCAGAAAGAAATCAGATATTACTCCGCCCACGATAGGTTCAATGGCGCTTAACCTCTGAGAAGTACGACCTATCATTTTATATGCGTCGCTGCCTACGGCAACAATATTATCGTTATCTAAATTTATTGTAACAACAGAAGGTTCGTCCAGAAACTTTCCTTTGTCTGCAACATATATTCTTGTGTTTGAAGTACCAAGATCTATCGCAATATCTACACCCAAAATTCAGCATCTCCTATTCAAAGCATATCATATAAATTATATTATAGCCCGGTTCAAAATGTCAATATGATTTGAGACTTTTTTACGATTAATTCATAAAGGGAAAAACATATATTATCTCTGTATTTCGGGCACAAATTCTTATATTTCAGGCGATCTTTTTGATAAAGTTTCCGTCTATCCTCGTAACCGGTATTTCAACGATGAACGAATCCTCATCATATGATTTAATAATTCTTTTTAATTTATTGACCTCGAATTTGCTGACAAAAATAATGAATATTCTTACGTTTTCACCGGTAAATAAACCGCTTGCAGAGATCTCTGTCATTCCTCTGTTAAGCTTGCCCATAACGTCTACCTGCATCTTCTTTGCATCTTTCAGCTTGCTGAAAACAAGCACCTGGCTTGCGATATTCTGAGTATGTATCCTGTCGACAGCGATCGAATTGAATACCGAATAAATCAAAGAATAAATCGCCGTTGCAGGGTCAAAGAGAAACAGCATTATAGAATACAATACTATATTTGTAAACAGCCCTATATTTCCGACGCTGCCTTTGCCTTTTTTTGCAATTAACAGCATACCTACAATATTCATTCCGCCGTCACACGCACCGCCCCAGAGGATCAGACCGATACCCGCACCGCAGATCAATCCTGCGATTATTGTGTTTGTAATTCTGTCGTCGAGAACAGCCACAGAAGGTATCGGAATAACAGATAAAAGTACCGTTATCGAAGTCACGGCAAAGAGAGTTTTTACAATAAAACGCCGTCTCATCTTTTTCAGGGCAATGATGATCGCAGGAACATTCATAAGATAGTATATGATACCGGACACGTTAAAGCTGCTGAATGAGATGCCGCCTCGTGACAACAGCTCCTGGATAAGCTGAGCATAACCCATCATTCCTCCGGAATACAGATGCAGCGGTCTGAGAAATATGTTCATTCCGAACGAATAGAGTATACATCCGACAAATATTATCGGGAAAGTGTATAATTCCTTTCGGAATGCTTTTGTTCCCGTGTCGTTTTCTCTGATCTTTTCTTCCTCGTGAATTACCAGCTCTTGGACAGACTTTGTTTCATTAGCTGCCAGACCGTCACTTTTCGTGTTTCTGTTTTTTTGCTTTTTTGCCATGCACAACCGCCTCCCCGAATAACAGATCAACAATAATCATATAATATATCATTATAATATAAACTCTACATTTATTTGTTAATATAGTGAAAATTCTATGAATAATGATAAAAATAATAACAATAACAGCCGAACAAAGATGTACTCGATGTTCGGCTGTTAATACGATTATTCTTTTGTTTCGTTTGACTTAGTGTTGATAAAGTAATATCCTTTTATAACTATCGGGGCAGCACCTTCGCTGTACTCACAATGAATGATCAGATCGTCTACAAGGTTGCTTCCTCCGAAAGTGAAGATATGAGCGTATGTATCATTGTATGTGTAGATTGCGTCGCATTCCATTCCGGTTTCTGTAGTATAAAAACATTCCTTGATCCTGCCTTGTTCGTCATAGTCAATCCTGACATCTGCGGCAGCCTGATCCGATGTTGCGTTATCATAATCGAATGTTTCTGCAGGACGAGTGAATATCGGAATATCAGACTGCGAGGATGCCGGAGCAGGCGCTTCGGATAATACAACCGATGGGGCAGATGTTTTATCGGTATTGCAGCCGGAAATGCAAACGATCATCGCCGAAAGCAGTACTGCGCTGATTATTCTTTTCATAGTACGCTCCGAATCAGTTTTTCGGGAAGAACAGTTCCGAGTTCTTTACATAATCAATAAGATTATTTGTTACACGAACTGCGTCGGCTTTATCTGTTCCTACACCCGTAAAGTATATCTTGATCTTAGGCTCCGTGCCCGAAGGTCTTACAATAATAGCGTTGCCGCCTTTAAGAGAGAATGAGAGTACATTCGATTTGGGAAGCTTGATCTCTGTCGTAGTTCCGTTTACATAATCCTTTTCAAATGAAAGGAGATAATCGGCATGCTTAACTATATCAAACCCTGCCATTTCGGCAGCAGTACAGTTTCTCAAGTTATCCATGATTTTCTTCATGGTCTCCATACCCGATGCGCCGTCAAACTCAAAGCTGAGTGTAACATTATTGTAGAAACCGTACTTGCCGTACAGCTCATCAATAACCTGAGAAAGAGTTTTGTTCTGACGCTTATAGTATGCTGCCATCTCGGCAATAAGCATAGATGCAACAACAGCGTCTTTGTCTCTTACGTAGCTGCCTGCGAGGTAACCGTAACTCTCTTCAAAGCCGAATACATAGCGTGATTCTTCGTGTTTCTTCTCAAGTTCCAGGATCTGCTCGCCTATGTATTTGAAGCCTGTAAGAACATTTTTAAGTTCGCAGCCATACTCTGCGGCAACTTTTTCCATAAGAACACTTGTTACTACCGTTTTTACAAGAATCGGGTTTTCCGGGAGTGTACCGAGTGCCTTACGGTTGCTGAGAATATAATTAGAAAGCATGATGCCCGTTTCGTTACCCGTTATAAGTCTGTAGTCGTCGCCGTCCGGTACAGCAATGCCTACTCTGTCGGAATCGGGATCGGTTGCAAGCAAAAGATCGGCTTTTACTTCACGGCAGAGCTTGAGTCCTTCTTCAAGAGCTTCTTTGATCTCCGGGTTAGGGTAGGGGCATGTCGGGAAATTGCCGTCGGGCATCTCCTGAGATTTTACAATATGAACGTCCTTAACACCTGTTCTGTCGAGTATCTTTCTTACAAGCTTATTGCCCGCGCCGTTAAGCGGAGTATATACAACTCTGAGACCTGCGTCAACACATACACCCTTGTTGACGATCTGCTCCTCAACTTTTTCGAGATATGATTCGTAGAATTCTTCTTTTATGTACTCGATCATGCCCTCGTTAAGCGCTTTATCAAAATCACAAAGCTTTACGTCCTTAAAACAGTCGAGCTTGATGATCTCGTTATATACAGCCGTTGCGTCGTGGTCTGTCATCTGACAGCCGTCCGAACCGTAACACTTGTATCCGTTATACTTGGAAGGATTATGACTTGCTGTTACCATAATACCTGCCTGACTCTTGTGGTATCTAACTGCATAAGACACAACAGGCGTCGGCTGAAGCTCGGTAGTAAGGTAAACCTTGATACCGTTTGCCGCAAGAACTCTTGCAGCCTCTGCGGCAAAAAGATCCGAGTTGATTCTCGAGTCATAAGAAATAGAAACAGAAGCAGACTCGTATTTTTTCGTCAGGTAGTTTGCAAGACCCTGAGTTGCAACTCTGACAGTATATACGTTCATTCTGTTTGTACCTGCACCGAGAATTCCTCTTAATCCTGCCGTACCGAACTCAAGTGATCTGTAAAAACGATCGTAAATGCCGTCCTCATCGTTTTTAATGCTCTCAAGTTCCGAAATAAGACTGCTGTCGTCCGATGCGTTATTAAGCCACTCATCGTACAGCTCTTTGACCTTGATTTCCATAAACACATCTCCTCAAATAGATTGTCAATACCGTTTGGAATGCATAACAGCAATAATCCTCCGATACTGTGCTATTACGTGATATTATACCATAAATCTTCTTATTTTACAAACTTTTTGCAATAAAAAATTCATAAAGAATTCACGTTTATAATTCGGGTACAGAAGTAAAATTAGTATGTTTTTTTCAAATTCGATTAATACGAATTAGTTATTTAGGAATTATAAATAATTATATCTGTTTTTAACAGCGTATTTTGTTTTAAATGTAGAAAAAACAATTTAATGAAGTTTTTAAAATAAAAATGCAGAATTTTTTTATTTTTCTACTTGTATATTTAAATGATTTGATGTACAATAAAAACATGATTATACTTTGACAGAGGAGGAATTTTTTTGGCTAAGAAGAAAACAAAAAAGAACAACAATAATTCCGCTGCAAACAATGTGCGTAAGGAAGAACCCGCCAAGACACAAGAAACACTGAAAGAAGATACTGCTGCCGAAAACGGTGAGGAGTCTTTACTTGATAAGGAAGCTGCACCTGCAGCCGAGTCCGAAGAAAAGGCAGCCGATGTTCCCGCAGAGAATGATCTGCCCGATGCAGACAAGGAAAGTACAGATACACCGGGCGAGGATTCGGAACCCGTGAATATCTCCAAGGAGAACGAAAGCGAACAAAAAAACGAGCAATCCGAAACCAAAATAACCGAAACAACCGACACGCCCGACACGACAGGGACTGTCGAGAAAGCCGAAGAAGCTGCCGAAGACACTGAACCCGAGTTGGCAGACAGCGTAACAGAAAATGAAAAGCCGCTGCTGCCCAGAAAGAGAAAAATTGTCAAGAACAATCAATTGGCTATATCTTTGTGTCTTGTGATTGTTGCTCTTGCCGTTTTATTTGTATGGAAGGCTTTCTTCAATCATTCTCTTACGGGAAAATGGTATTATGTACATGACGGCGAATATTCCGAAACATTAGACGATCCTGTAGCATCAAACGACCCGATCGAACAGGTAACAAACTTTACTCAGAGAGTTGTTTACGAGTTCGACGACGACGGTACTTGCTCGGTTACACTGGGAACGATGTCGGTAACAGGCGGCTATTCGACATACCAGACAGAAGATGGAACCGTTCTTTCCGCCAGCGTATACTACCAGTATATGCCGCTGCTTTACGGAAGTTACAAATACGATATAACGGGCAATATCTTCACAGGCAGAAAGCTTACTATCCACGGTACCGACAGCAGTTCCGATATTGTCCTTGAACAGGGCGAAGGTCAGAATCCGTTAAAACGCTACGAGGACGAAAAGCTTGACGAAAGACTTACAGGCAAGTGGAAAGACCCTGAATTTGAGCAGTACTATACATTCACTAATGACGGACACATGATTATCGAGATCGAAGGACGTCTGAGGATAGATCATGTTTATACTGTTTTTGATGACGGTTTGCTGCTTACAAAGTATTATGCCGATACCGAGCAGACGTATTCATACAGCTACAGCTTTGATGACGGCGATCTGTCGATCAACGGAACCAAGCTTATGAAAATCGAGTAACATATTAATCTGAATACCACACCGATTGCTTTCGAGTGTGGTATTTTTGTTACAAATTGATACTGTTTATAAAAAAGCGTTACATCCCGATGATGATACTATTATATAGCTTTTGTGAAATGGCTTCTATTATTCTGTATTGGAATAATAGAAGCCATTGTTTTGTTAATGTGTTGAATATTTTCACAATACAATTGTGAAAATATACCAAAAAATTCTGTAACCACATTATTCCGTTGAAAAAACAAACAAAGTGTGATATAGTCAGTACAATGTAGGAAGTGTATACAATGCAAACTCAGCTTTTTTTATTATTCAGAAAGGATGGCGATTTTATGCAACTAATCAAGAAAGAACTGAAAACGACAGTTTCACTTCTTCTGGCAGTAATGCTTATCATGTCGCTTATGTCGGGTATGCTTACTCTTTCGGCAAGCGCAGACGGTAATGTCGATCTGGCGTTTAAGAATGAAGCGATAATGATGTACAGGTATTACGATGAACATCTCCCATACGAGTATAACTATTACAACAGAGCAACGAACTCAATGTTTGATAATTTGAGTACTATAACTTTGAGAGTGGACGGAGATAACTCCAATTACTCGATCGATGATATAGTGAATATCAAATATACATATTCGGATACCGTTCTGGGCGTGTCATTCACAGAAGATGCGAAGTACAACTGTGTTTCCGAGTTTGATTTAATTCTCGTGAATGCGGATATTAACTATAAGCTTCCATATTTCTTTGGGGATCATATTTATTCCCATAACCCCGAATCGGTTTACCATCATTATAATTTTCAAACAAGTTATGCAATGTATGTTGAGTACATAAACTCCCTGAAAAGATCTCAGGATGGAACAACCACGCTTGATATTGAAATTGAGTTTGCAGACGGACACACAAAGCCGGTGCATATCTGGATGATGGACGAAGATGACGCAATTAATTATGTTCCCACAGTTTACAGTTCATCAGCAGGCGCGCTGCTCCTGAGGTTTGCACATTCACAGGATATAGATCAGGACGCATTAGACGAACTTGAAAGCGCAATTTTTGCAGTGTCGAGCGTAAACAATGACGCTACAAACAAGCTGTATGTAGATGTTGACACAGCCAAAGAGAATATTATTCTCCCTATGGACAGAATGTCCTCTCAAATGGAGCTTGTTCAGTCGAGGATAGGCGACGCTATTGTCTATAACAACGAGTACAGTGTTGATATGGGCGATGAAAAGATGTCTCCCATATCCTACGGTGAGAATGACTATGGTACTATCTACACAATGCCGGACGGCTCTGTCGCTTCGGATAAATATCTTGACGGTATAGGATGGTTTTTTGACCGCCAAGGTATCGAGTTTGTCGAACTGGACGGTCAGCTTTACTATATCGACACACTTGTTTATGGCTACGACGATACATTGACTCGTGAAGACCGCATAGAACTTATTAAGCAATTGTTTGAGCGTGGATATTATTTCACGGATTATTACATGCCGATACCTGGTTCAAACGGTGACCCTGATATTGTTCATGAGATAACAAAACCGGTAGGCAATTACAGCAGATGGGATTGCAGATGGCCGAGCTTGTTCAGAATTGTTCTTAACAATAAAATGGCAGGAGCAGCTTTTTTTGACAAAATAAAACAAAAATTAGGAACAAAAGAAATAGATAAAAAATATGATCCAATAATTAAAAGCTATCAAGAGGAGTACACTGAATTCTATCCGGGCTATTGGTGGTATAGGTTCAGCAATTATAGTCGTTATAGAATGAGATCAAGCGATGGTATATATTCTGATGATTATGAGTTCGAGTATGCAGACAGAGCAATGCATGGATATAGTCCATGGGATTCAAATACTTATCGTGATCTGTATCTGGACGGATATTTAACGAGTATAGAAATGTATCAATATGAAACTTCTTCTTATTGGAATGGTCATAACTACAGCACACGCGGAGAGCGTGTAATAGTTCCCGATCAAAGGTATTATGAACTGATACAGATATATATAGACATTCTTGAAGAAATGGGCGCGGAGATCAATTATGATGAGTCATTCGTACCGGTAGATGATCTTTCGAAGGCAACAAAGCATCCTATCAGTGATCTGGGCAAAATTACGATAGGTGTAGGTCCTAATTACAAGATGATGCCTAACTTAAATATGGCTCGATATAATGACGGAGAATATGATTATTTAAGCGAACAGGTTCTTCATGAAGATTATGAGCTTGTTTTGACAGGAGATTACTACAACGGAGATGTTGAGTTCAATACAGCGGAAATAAAAACAGACACATATAACAAGGAAACTGACCGTCTTGAGATCCCTGTTGCTGATCTTTTAACATCTCTCGGAAGAGAAAAAGGTGTAGTTTATAATATTGTCAATCAGGTTCAGCTTTCAAAGCTTGGTACTTCGTTCAACGGCAGTCAGGTCGAATTGGGCAGAAGGCAGAATTATAATAATTTCCCGGCTTATGAAGAAATAGTTCCTTGGTATTCCGAAGGAAATGTTTATTATCTCAACGGTGAGTTTATAAAGAATTATAACAGCGGTTATATTGAAACAGATGGTTATGACTCCACAAGGTATTATTTAGGACAAGAATACTACGAGTATGATTGGTACGATGATAACGGACAGGTACACCATAATGGTTATTATCGTGACATGTACAGGGAAGTACTCAGCCGCTATGAAGTCGCAACCGTCCGCAACACCGAATATAAATACGGCGAACTTGTATTCGTATCAAAGCCGTCGGCTGTACAGGGTCTGGCATACGACCCCGATGCCGAAACCTTGACATGGAACGCCCCCGAAGATTACGGCTACGGTATAGACAGCGAAGGCAAACCGAAGAAGGACAGCGTTGTCAAGCTTGACAAATATAAGGTCGTTGTAACCGATCAGAACGGCAATTCAGTTTATGAAACTACCCTGAAGCCGAGCGCAAACGGCAGGATGACATTTGACATCAGGTCTGCGAATATCCCCGAAGGAACATTTGATTTCAATGTATACGCAGTAAATGTTGTAGGCGACAGCCTGCCTCAGACAGTATCCGATATTAACATTGCATTCCCGTCTATCGAGTTCAAGATGACTGCCGATCAGCCGAGATACAGAGAGGGCGAAACAGTCGTTATCACTCATACGCTTACAAATGTCGGCGCGTATGATCTGACGAACGTTACTCTTGAACAGACACTTTCAGGAGAATACGTAAACCTTGACGCAAACAGCATTACAGTAAACGGAACTACCGTTACGATACCCGAACTCAAAAAAGGTAAATCCGTCGAACTCGTGATGAATGTACAGACAAGCGTGGCAGTAAACGGTGTAATTACCAACCGTGCGGAGGTTACCGCAGATCAGGATGTACATTCCGTAAAGACAATAAAAATGCCTGTTATCCATCCTCTTATTATGGTTAAAAAAGAGCTTAACAGGTTTGTATATCGTCCGACCGACAGAGTTGTGCATACCGATACTATCGTAAATACCGGTGACGTGCCGTTGAGACAGATTACCGTAACACAGGATAACAGCAACGGTAAGTATGTCGATCTTGATACGAGAAAGGCTTCCGCTACAGACGACAGCGGCGTGATCATTATCAGAAGACTTGATCCGGGCGAAAGCTTTACTTATAAGTATGCTATTGATGCAAATAAAGTCGATATTGACGACAAGGGCGAAGCATTTGCATCGGTAAGCGTCAGCACGATCGTAGACGATAAGGAAGTAAAATCTGCAGATGTGGTTGAATTCAAGGTTGCCGATCCTAATCTTACAGTTACAGCATTCACAAAGAAAGACAGATACCCGACTTCCGAGGACGTTGTTTATACTTATACACTCCGCAATGACGGCGATTGCGATCTTACAAATGTAACTGTTATTTCGGATGCAGACGGTATATACAGCGATAGTGAGTACGGCAGACCCAAGAACGGTAACTTTGTAATTGATAAGCTTGAGCGCGGTCAGGAAGTAATAGTTATCTTCACTGTACCTGCAGAGGTTACAATACCCGGAAAGCTTGTGAATAACGTAAAGGTTACCTGCAAAGAAGAGTTGGATTATAATAATAAAGCTTCTTTTGAAAAGAGACTTATCGTAAATATTTCCGAGGTAGGTCTTGACGTTAAGAAACTTGCCGATAAGAAGATTCACTTCATCGGAGAGAAAGCGATCTTCACAACGAGAGTTGAAAACATAGGTCAGCTTCCGATCACAAATATTACAATTCAGGAAGACCTCGACGGCGAGTACACAATGGGTCAGGGTACTGCAATTCTTAACGGCGATAATGTTGTTATCAGCAAACTTGAACCGGGTGAAAGCTATGATTACAGCTATGAGGTTACATGCGGCGATAATGTTCAGGATATGACGCTCACGAGTACATCAATAGTTAATGCCGACGGATTTGACGAGATAATCAAGCCTGTAACCATAGAGGTTTATCAGCTTGGTCTTGATCTGCAGGTATCTGTAGATAATACCAGGGAGTATATGGTCGGCGATAAGGTTGAGTGGAAGTATTCGGTAATCAATAACGGTGAATATAAGCTTACCGATGTTGCGTTCACAAATAATTCAGATACAAACTTCACTATCCCGATACTCGAAGCAGGAAAGGCTGTAGATTATACGGTCACAACTGTAATTACAAAAGAAGATGTCGTAAACGGTTATTTCACTCGGACAGCACAAGTCAGCTGCGCAGAAGAACTTGCCGTTGAAACCTCGGATGCAGTAAGAGTATTAATGCCTGATGTTTCCGCAGAAAAGACAGCCGACAAGAAGAACTACAAGAATAACGATACCGTTGTATTTACGGATGTGATCACCAATACAGGCGATACGGAACTTACAAACGTTATTGTTACAGAGAATCTTGAAGGAACATTTGTTGACGTGGACGAAGATTATACCGCAAACGGCAGCACTTTGACGATTCCCGTACTGGGCATAGGCGAGAGTGTTACGGTCAAGTATGAAGTTCCGCTCAATAATACAGAAGATAGCACCGTTGTAAGTACCGTTACGGTCGTTTCCGATCAGAATGCTTCCGATGATGCAACTGTCACTGTTGTTATTCTTCCCGAGACTGAAACTACAACAGACACAACAACCGAGGATACTACTACAGATACAACAACCGAAGAAACTACAACGGACACTACAACCGAGGAAACCACAACAGATACTTCTACAGAGGAAACTACAACCGACACCACAACAGAAGATACTGTGACAGACACAACGACAGAAGATACAACAACCGAAACAACTACAGAAGACACTACAACCGATACCACAACAGAAGATACTGTTACATACACAACTACAGAAGACACTGTAACCGATACAACAACAGAAGATACTGTTACATACACAACTACAGAAGACACTGTAACCGATACAACAACAGAAGATACTGTAACAGACACAACTACAGAAGACACAACAACCGATACCACGACAGACACAACAACAGATACTACAACAGATACTACAACAGATACTACGACAGACACTACAACCGATACCACGACAGATACCACAACAGATACGACTACGGATACAACAACAGACACAACTACAGACACTGATACAGAATCCGAGAAATATCTGATGGGTGATGTCAACATGGACGGAAGAGTAACAGCTTTGGATAGCCTCCTTATTCAGAGATACACTGTAAACCTGACGAAATTCGATGAAATTCAGAAGTTTGTCGCAGATGTAAATCAGGACGGTAAGATCACTGCTAAAGATTCGCTGCTGGTTCTCAGATATGCTGTTAAGCTGATCCCGAATATTAATATCGGTGAGTATATGAACATTCCTAAAGAATTAATGGTATCCTGATACTTTTTAGTGTCACTTCATTGACCGGGCGATCCAATCAGACTGCCCGGTCTGATTTTTTGAATAATGACAAAAATTCTCTCCATTTCATACTTGACTTATCATTGCAACTATGATAAAATTGAAAATGGTTTTCAGTTTTAATTCTGGAGGAATTGATATGAAGAAATTTTTGTCGATATGTTTACCCTTAATTGTATTATCTACCGTTTTATCTGCATGCACATCGGATCAAAAAACAGATTCCGGTAAGCTGCAGATAGTAACCACAAATTTTGCCGAATACGATTGGGTACGCAGTATTGTCGGATCAACCGACAGCTTTGAGATAACCATGCTCGGCGGAGGTGTGGATCTCCACTCGTTTCAGCCCTCTGCAGCCGATATTATTACGATCACGGAAAGCGATATGTTTGTATACGTCGGAGGAGAATCCGATACATGGGTCGGAGATGTGCTCAAGGGTTCAAAGAATGATAATATGGAAATACTTAGTCTTATGGATATTCTCGGTGAAAATGCAAAAATAGAAGAGCATATTGAAGGAATGGAGTCTGAGAGTTCCGGAGAAGAGGAGGAAGACGAATATGACGAGCATGTATGGCTTTCGTTAAAAAATGCTGTTGTATTTTGTGAGAAAATCGAATCTTCGATCGAAAAGCTTGATCCCGACAATAAAAATGAATATAAAGGTAATTTTGAGAATTACAAACAAAGACTGACCGATCTTGATAAACAGTATTCCGATATGATCGACAACGCCGCAAAAAATGTATTGGTTTTCGGCGACAGATTTCCGTTCAGATATATGACATCCGATTATGGTCTGGAGTATTATGCTGTTTTCTCGGGATGTTCTGCCGAAACAGAAGCGAGCTTTGAGACAATAACATTTATGGCAGATAAGATCGATTCGCTTTCTCTCGATTGTGTTATCACTATAGAAGGTTCCGACAAGAAGCTTGCCGAGACTATTATACAGAATACAAAATCAAAGTCTCAGAAAATACTGACACTGAATTCGATGCAGTCTGTTAGTATGAGCGATATTGAAAACGGCGAGACATATCTTGGAGTTATGGAAGAAAACCTGACAGTTCTTTCGGAAGCGCTGAATTAAAAAGGAGAAAACCATATGTCATTACTCGAAATCAATAACCTTGCGCTGGGTTATGACGGTGAAGTGATCATAGATAACCTCAGCTTCAAGGTCAACAGGGGCGACTATCTCTGCATAGTCGGTGAGAACGGTTCGGGCAAAAGTACTCTTATGAAGACGCTTCTCAATCTGAATTCACCGATGAATGGCAGTATCGTTTACGGAGACGGCCTTCACAAAAATGAGATCGGTTACCTCCCTCAGCAGACAGTCGTGCAGAGAGACTTCCCGGCTTCTGTTAAGGAGATCGTATTGTCGGGCTGTCAGGCAAGGTGCGGACTACGCCCGTTTTACAGCAAAGCCGATAAACAGCTTGCTATGGATAACATGAAACGACTCGGTATATCCGATCTGTCGTCGAAATCATACCGTGATCTATCGGGCGGTCAGCAGCAAAGAGTACTTCTGGCAAGGGCTTTGTGCGCGACAAAAACCGTTTTGCTGCTTGATGAACCTGTGTCCGGTCTTGACCCTAT
>CADBRK010000037.1 GCA_902797065.1 uncultured Ruminococcus sp. | reverse complement strand
TATTTTTATATGTAATATCGTTCTGCATTTTCCGAATCAATGTATAGCAACGGTGCCTATACAAAAGCAAAGCGATAAATATATACCTATCTTTTTACTTAAATATTCCCTGCAATCGGGGAAAAATCCGTACCTGCCTTCCCTATCTAAAGACAGCGATAAAATATCTATTATATTTTACTCCAATAATTTGATTATGTCAAGCAGACTGACAGTCTTAAAGCAAAAAAATGCCCCGACCGGTACAGCGGCCGATCGGAGCGGATCATTTTCGTTATTTCTGTTTCCGGGCTATTTCTTTCACAAATTCTGCAAGTTTTTCGGACTTCAGCATTGTTGACATATGACCTCCGTCAATATATCTGAAATCCTTGTCGGGTGCCGTGATACTGTCGATATAATTCTTTGCGACACCGCCGAGATCGTCATCCGTACCCTGAAGAACATATATCGGAACTTTATATTCCTTCTTGTCTTTAAGAGAGAAGCTTTCGAAAAAAAGATTCTGATTTTGCATATTGAAATCAACATCAGCGTTATACTGCGTGATCTTATACAGATCCGAAAGCGAGTAATACGGATTGAATATTACGGCTGCTACCAAGTTTACATCCGAATCTTTGTAAGTCTCATCAGCGGGAAGATATTTTTCGTTCAGCACCATCATGATACCGGTCTGCTTTTTTGTCTTTTCGACAAGCGCATTAAGATCCGGGTTATTCTGCAGCATAGCGCCGCAATCTTCGGGGGGACAGTTGATCCAGCTGTCGAACAGTGCCTGCTCCTCGTCGCTCATATCACTGAAAAGCAGAGGATCATACTCTTCGGCAAGCTTGTGATCTTCGGGGTTGTTTTCGGTCTGTTCAAGCAGATATTGTTTTACCGCCAGCACAGACTCTTTTTCATCGACGCACTGCGACAAATTTATGATACACTCGACTTTCTCGGGATACGTCAGCGCATAATCACAGCCGTAGTAAGTTCCCCACGACATGCCGAGAAACGTGATCTTATCGGTGTCAAAATAATCAAGCAGGAAATCGACCATCACAACAAGGTCTTCTCTCATCACTTCGGGGGTGATCTCGGTACCCTTGGGATCGTTAATCCACGTTTTTGCGCAGTCGCGCTGATCCCAGCTTACGACCGTATAATCGTCGGCAAGCTTTCGTGTAATTGCCCAATCGGCATAGCTTGTGGAAAATCCCGGTCCGCCGTGCAGATAAAGCATAACGGGGTTATCTTTATTATTGCCGTAAATACTTATCCACTGCTTTTGTCCGTTGACGTCAACATACATCTCCTCGTTGATTCCGCCGTCGGGTGTTTTCTTATTGATCGTTTTGCCGATAAATCTGACAATAAGCAATATCAGCACAAGTGATACAGCAACGATCAGAATCCATTTGATTACTTTCAATAATACAGAAAAAAGCTTTTTCATACAAATCACGCCCCATCAAAACATTCTATAATAGTTTTATTATAATAAAAATAACATGTCAATAGAAAAACAAAAAGAAATTCCCGACTTGCTGATAACAAATCGGGAAATTACTGATAATTCTATGCCGGTAATTACTTTACCATGTTAGCAACTTCTGCTGCGAAGTCGTCCTGACGCTTCTCGATACCCTCGCCCTTTTCAAAACGAACGAACTTTGTGATAGCGATTTTTCCGCCAAGCTCCTTAGCAACCTTAGCTGTGTAAGACTTAATTGTAAGCGAGCTGTCCTTAACGAACTCCTGATCTACAAGGCAGTTCTCCTTATAGAATTTGCCAACCTTACCGTCAACGATCTTTGCAAGAACCTGCTCGGGCTTGTTAGCCATCTTGGGATCCTGCTTCATCTGAGCGATCATGATCTCCTTCTCGTGCGCGAGTACCTCTGCGGGAACAGCTGCCTCGTCAAGATACTGTGTGTTGAGAGCTGCGATCTGCATTGCTACGTCCGAGCCGTACTCTACAAATCCTGCGCTTGCGGGATCAAGGTCTGTATCAAAAGCAACGAGTACGCCGATCTTGCCGCCTGCATGTACATAAGCTACGCAGGGAGCGTCATACTTTACAAAACGTCTGATCTTGATGTTCTCGCCGATAGTCTGGATCTTCTCCTGAAGAAGATCTGCCACTGTCATAGCTGTACCTGCTGCAGTGCACTGTGCGAGTGCGTCAACATCTGCGGGATTCTCTGCCATAACCGTATCTGCAAGAGTCTTTACGAAATTCTGGAAATCAGCGTTCTTTGCAACGAAGTCTGTCTCTGCGTTTACCTCGATAGCAACACCTGCTGTGCCTGCTGCGTTTGTAACTGCATAAGCTACGCCTTCTGCTGCGATTCTGCTTGCCTTCTTAGCTGCCTTTGCAAGACCCTGCTCTCTGAGGAAATCAACAGCGGCGTCCATGTCGCCGTTTGCCTGTGTGAGAGCCTTCTTACAATCCATCATGCCGCAGCCTGTCTTTTCTCTGAGCGTTTTTACGTCCTGAGCTGTAAATGCCATTGTATTCAACCTCCGATATATTTAAAATAGTTATGATTTAATCAAATTGCCGAGCAGGATACACGGTATCCCACTCAGGCATAGTTTTTTATATTACTCCTTAGCGAGTGTCGGCTTTGCCGGCTCTTCTTCTGCTTCTTCAGCCTCGTCATCTCTTGCTGCTGCGCCCATCTGACCCTCGTGACCTTCGATGATAGCGTTAGCGATAGTACCTGCGATGAGTCTTACTGCTCTGATAGCGTCGTCGTTGCCGGGGATAACATAGTCGATCTCGTCGGGATCACAGTTTGTATCTACGATAGCAACTATCGGAATACCGAGCTTCTTAGCCTCTGCTACTGCGATTCTCTCCTTGCGGGGGTCAACGATGAAGAGTGCGCCGGGGATCTCTGTCATGTTCTCAATACCGCCCATGAACTTCTCGAGCTTCTCGATCTCATGTCTGAGGTTGATTACCTCTTTCTTGGGGAGCAGATCGAATGTGCCGTCTGTCTCCATC
>CADBRK010000036.1 GCA_902797065.1 uncultured Ruminococcus sp. | reverse complement strand
TTGTTTACCGTAGTGATCGGCTTTGCGGCGATAGCGGCTTTTGCGGTCGTGGGCATCAACTCCGGACCTATCATCACCGCTCTGATCAACTATATCGACGTAATCGCTCTCAGCGTACACAAGTACATGCCGATACTTTTCTATTACGGCGCAGCGTCCGACATGGGTATCATGGTCTGGGGCGTGCTGCCGCTGCTTGCGTTATGTATCGTGCTGCCGCTGCTTGTGTATAAATATACTTCTCTGAATTTTCTGAAACTTGTTACAAAGAAAACTGCCGAGAAAAAGAAAAAGTATAAAAAGCAGTCCATGCAGAAAACGGGTATGCAGTATGCGCTTATCAAAAAAGAGATCGGGTACTTTTTCAGCATACCTGCGTATGTTATGAATGCGGGCATGAGTACGATAATGGCGGCTTTCCTCGGGATAAGCATACTTCTGAAGGGCGATGTCATCAACCGGTATCTTCCCATACTGTTCCCCGACGCTTCGGGCAGTCTGATGGCTCTTGCGGTGGGTTCGAGCCTTGCGCTGTGCTGTACACTCAACGACGTGACCGCACCGTCGATCTCGCTTGAGGGCAAGACATTGTGGCTGCTTAAATCTACACCGATAGAACCTATGAAGATATTCTTGGGCAAAGCGATCCTGTCGCCTGTAGTGTCGCTGCCGGGCGTTCTGTTTACTTCGATCTCGGCGGCACTTAAGCTGAACATGGGCGTTGCAGACGTGCTTTTCGTCCTGATAATACCTCTGCTTGCCTGCCTGTTTTCGGGTTTCCTCGGAATCATTATCAACCTGAGAATACCCCGCTTTGACTGGTCTACGGAGATAACGGTAATAAAGCAGAGTCTGAGCGTTATCATAACGCTGCTTGTGTCTATGTTCTTCACGGCTGTGCCGTTTGTGTTCGCAATCATACCTGCGGCATATCTGGAGGCATTCTCTACGTTCACATCATACGGATTGTGTATCGTGTTTTTTGTTCTGATGATCGGTCTGGAAATCTTTTATCTTTATACGGACGGCAGGAAGATCTGGAAAGGATTGTAACGATTCCGTGAAATTGCTCAAAAATTTTGATACAAGCAAAATATTGTTGACTTTTCCGCAGAATAATTGTACAATTATAAATAGTATGAGCGATGGGGTGAGGACAATGAAACATACGGCTTTGCGCAGGATCATGTGCGTGCTTATCGGCGCAGTTCTTGCTTGCGCGTCGGGCTGCGGAAACCAAGGGAATCCCGGAGATAACACCGTACAGCAGACAAACGAATTAAGCGGAGACGCTGTTGTGATAGAGAGAACTTTTGTCGGTTCAGATGTGAATACTCCCGAATACATTGAAGGAGTGGTGCTGAAATCCGAAAACGGTAAAAAGGGCATTGAACTTAAAGATTATGAGAATGCAAGCGTTTACTGCTATATGCTGGACCGTAAATTCTTTTCGATCGAAAAACCTCTGGTACCGAACGATATTGTCAAGAAATACGTGAACGATCTTGAAAAAGAGTATGGCGTTAAGTTCAATAAATCTACCGAAAATGGCAAGGATATATATTACAGCAATCTTTCGACAAAATCAGGCAAAGTAAACCTGGCTGTCTGCGGCAGCGATTTTTTTGAAGACGACGATACAGTGGTATCCGTTGCTATAGTATTGCCCGAAGGCGGCGGTTCTTCCGGAAAGAGCAGCGCGGAAGACGGCGATATTACAGGATTCTGGAAATGCGCTTATTATCTTGCGGACAACGGAAATACCATCAAAGCAGATCAGTATTCCATCTTTGCCTACAATACGGGCAGCGCGTCGTTCTATGATGCGAATAACGAAAAGTTTGACGGCACATGGAAGGCTAAAGACAAGGGCTTTGAATTTACGTTTGTTTTAAAGCACGGTTACGGCGAAATGGGCAAGATCAACGGCGGAGATTATCTTATAGTGAAGTTCGACGATGTTGACGGACAATACGCATTTGAATATATATATTGACAGAAACACCCTTTGCCTCTGCGGCAGAGGGTTTTGTTTGGTATGAGATCATTTACAAAACGTTGACAATCTATCGTATCTAATATATAATTATTACAGAAATATAACAAGGGGGCTGCTTGATGTTTAAGAATTATTTATTTGATCTGTACGGCACACTTGCCGATACACATACCGACGAATGGAATATGTCACTCTGGGAGAGTACTGCCGCATATTACACCCAAAAAGGCGCATCTTACAGCGCAGAGGAGCTGAACAAAGCGTATACTTCTCTTGTGGATAAAGAAAAGGCGGTCATACACAAGACCCATCCCGAATATAAATATATCGATATTAAGATAGAAAAAGTCTTTGCGCAGCTTTACCGCAGCAAGGGCGTTGAGTGCAAAGACAACGACAAGATCGTGCTTGACACCGCAAGGTATTTCAGAACAACTTCCAGAGAATACTTAAAGCTTTATGAGGGAATAAGCGAACTGCTTGACGATCTTAAGAAAAACGGCGGTAATGTTTATCTGCTCACGAATGCGCAGCGTTCTTTTACATGGGACGAGCTGGAGATGCTCGGTATCAGAGATAAGTTTGACGGTATCGTTATTTCTTCCGACGAGGAGTGCTGCAAACCCGACGTGCATTTCTACCGCATAATACTGGACAGATATGGTCTTGACCCCAAAGAAACGATCATGTCGGGCAACGATCCCGTTGCGGATATAAAGGGCGCAAAGGACGCAGGACTATCTGCGCTTTATATACACACTAACCTGTCTCCGGAATTTGACGCAAATACCAACGCCGATTTTGTTATACCGAACGGAGATACACTGAAAATGAGGGATTATCTGATATGACGCAGTCTCGGTTTATGTACGAATTGATGAAAGAACTTGACGATCTGTCGGACGAACGAAAGCTTGACATTGTGAACGATTATACGGCTTTTTTTGCCGAACAGACGGATATAGGGAGAACCGAGGAAGAGATAATCTCCCTGCTTCATTCTCCGAAGGAGATAGCCGAAAGCTATCGTAACGGCGAGCCTGTGGAGCTTGAATCGTTCGGTGCAAAAAGCGAAGAACGGCAGCCTGCTCATAAGCGTGTGCTGAAATTTATTCTGCTAATACCGTGCGCCGTTATATATGTGCCGTTCACGGCGGTCATCGGTGCTGCGCTTGTTTTGCTGTCGGTCGCACTCTGTGCGGCGACCGTTGCGCTGAGTGTGTTTGCATTCTCGGCAGTTAAGCTGAGTATCGGTTTTGTACTGATAGGCGCAGGGGGTATCATATTCACTGCTTCTTTTGTAATGCTTTGTGTGGCGTTCGTTCGGCTTACGGGTAAGATGGTCTTATATTTACCGAAGTATATGGCGGGAGTCTTAAAAGATAGGTCGGTGACGGATATATGAAAAAATCGTTTCGGATTTTTGCGATAACACTTCTGGCTGCGGTTATGATCTCGGCAATAGGTGTGGCTGTGGTGCGTCACGATAACGTAACATACAGCGATATGTATGACGTGTTCAGGAAAGGTATCAGCCTCGGCGAACCGCTGTTTCAATATACGCTGCCCGACAGGACAGACATGAGCGGCTTCCCCGAACTTACCGATAAAACCTATGTTATCTATCAGCTCAACGACTTTAACACTATCGAAACTCAGCTTGAATACTGTACGCTCGAAGTGGTCGGCGGTACGCAGAAGGATGTTCTGACGGTTTCGTTCGGGTGCCTTGACGATGATATTCTTGACGGTGCGGTGTTCAATACGGCTGTCAAAGACGGTACGCTGTATATACAAAACGAGTGTACAGAAAAAAAGCCGCTTTCTTCCGACAGGATAAAGATCATTATCAGTATCCCCGATAATTACAAGGGCGGATATACTATCAAAGCGGACAGATCCGATGTTTCCGTAACAAATACGGAGAGTACGATGGATATGGAGTTGTCGCTGCATAATTGTAAAATCTCGGCGGAGAATATCTCGGCTTCAAATATTACTGCGGAGCTTGGCAATACTCAAGCAGAGTTTACTAACATAAGTTCACACGACGGTATTAACGTAAAGGCTTCGTCGTCCGAGATAAAGCTTCACGGAGTTTCGGCACAGTACACAAAAGGAATGTTCAGCAGTACGACGCTGAATGCGGAAAACATTTCGGGCAGCTTCAGCTGTGAAAGCGACACAAGCAAGCTTATTCTGGATTTCGGTTCGGTATCGGGCAATATAAATCTCAAGGCGAATAAGTGTACCGTAAATGCGTTTCTGCCGAAGGGTGCGCCGATGACGCTTCGCCGTGAGGAGAGATTTTCGACATTCAATAACAACACGGCGATCACGGAATCGGAAAAAAACAATAAAGATACGGCGTATATTCTCGAAACAAACGTCGAATTTACTATTGTAACGCTGGAAGAAAAATAGTAGAATATTATGTGGATATTTTGACAACACAGATTGTCTTTTGTAACGGAGGATAAATATTATGAATATAGTTGTTCTTGCAGGCGGACTCAGCACGGAGCGTGACGTGTCGATCACATCGGGTACTATGGTTGCAGGTGCTCTCAGAAGACGCGGACACAGAGTGGTTCTTCTTGATGTGTTTATGGGTTACGAAAAGGACGAATGCGATATAGAAGCTCTCTTTGAACAGGGCTACGACTTTACGGAGAATCTCGGAGTGAGAGAGATCATTCCCGATCTCGACAAGATCAAAGCTTCCAGACGTGATAAGTCGGACAGATTTCTGGGCGAGCACGTCGAGGATATATGCCGTTATGCCGATATATGCTTTATGGCTCTCCACGGCGGCGACGGCGAGAACGGCAAGCTCCAGGCAGCGTTTGACATGCTCGGCATAAAATACACCGGTACGGGCTGTCTCGGCAGTGCGGTTGCTATGAATAAGGGTATAACAAAGAGTATTTTCCTGAATCACAATGTCAATACACCCGTCGGCGAGTGCTTTGTGCTTGATGATATGAAGTCGGGCGGAATTGATATGTGGGAGCATTTCCCGTGTGTTGTAAAGCCCTGCTCGGGCGGCAGCAGCGTCGGAGTATCTATCGTAGAGGATAAAGCAAGCTTTATTGAAGCTATGAACGAGGCTTTTAAATACGAAACAGAGGTGCTTGTCGAGCAGTATGTCAAGGGCAGAGAATTCTCTGTCGGCGTGATCGACGGAAAGGCTCTCCCGATCATCGAAATAATCCCGAAATGCGGTTTCTATGATTATGTAAACAAATATCAGGCAGGCAGAACGGAAGAAGTATGCCCCGCCGAGCTTGACGAGGCAACTACGGCTCTGATTCAGAAAGAAGCCGAAAAAGCGTATAAAGCTCTGCAGCTTGAAGCATACGCAAGAATTGATTTTCTCCTTGACAAAGACGGCAAAACATATGCGCTTGAAGCGAATACCCTTCCCGGCATGACGAGCGCAAGCCTTATTCCGCAGGAGGCTAAAGCCATAGGCATTGAATATGACGAGCTTTGCGATAAGATAATCGAAGTATCTCTCAAAAAGTATAACTAAACCGAGGTAACATATATGAAAGCATTTACATTGATGGATATAGCCGAATCATGCGGCGGCGAGTATATAGGCGATAAGTCGCTCCTGACAGAGTGCGTTACAAGCGTTGTTATAGACAGCCGCCTTGCGGAGAAAGGTTCTCTGTTTGTTGCCATAAAGGGCGAGAGAACGGACGGTCATCTTTACGTAAACAAAGCATATGAGCTTGGAGCTATCTGCGCAATCAGCGAACAGCTTCTGCCCGTCGATCACCCGTATATTCTTGTTAAGTCGTCAACTCAGGCGATAAAAGATATTGCCGAAGCGTACAGAAAGCTTTTTGAAAACATAGAAGTAATAGGAATTACCGGCAGCGTCGGCAAAACAAGCACAAAAGAGATGATAGCCGCCGTACTTTCTCAGGAATATATCGTACACAAGACGCAGGGGAATTTCAACAACGAGCTTGGCGTTCCGCTTACTCTGCTTGCTATGCCCGAGGATACTGAGGTTGCCGTTGTCGAGATGGGTATAAACCACTTCGGCGAAATGACAAGACTCAGCAAGATGGTTCGCCCGACTATATGCGTGCTTACAAATATCGGTTACTGTCACCTTGAGAACCTCGGAGACCGTGACGGAGTTCTCAAAGCAAAAACGGAGATGTTCACATACAAAGAGGACGATGCTCTTATTTTTGTAAACGGCGACGACGATAAACTTATCACCGTTGATGAAGATAAAACTACATTCGGTCTGAGCAGCAGCAACGACTATTATGCGGAGAATATCCGGAACAGCGGAGAAAACAGCGTTTCATGTACAATAAGCTGCAAGGGCACGAAGCTTGATGTGACGATACCGGCACTCGGCAATTATATGGCGGTAAATGCGGCTGCGGCTGCGGCTGTGGGCAAAGCACTCAATATGAGCGACGAAAATATTATCAAGGGCATCGCAGCATACACCACGGTCGGAAGCAGAGCGAATCTCATTACTACGGAAATGATAAAGATAATCGACGACTGCTATAACGCAAATCCGAACTCTGTCAAAGCGTCGCTTGAAACACTGTGCGCCATGAAGGGCGGCAGGAAGGTCGCCGTACTCGGCGATATGAAGGAACTCGGAGTCAACGAAAAACAGCTTCATGCGGAAGTGGGCGAATTTGCCTCGAAGTGCGGTGTAGACGTATTGGTTACAGTCGGAGAACTTGCGAAGTATATCGGCGAGAACGCAGAGGGCGCAGAGGTTCATCATTTCGATACGGTCGAAAGCGCAGCAGAGGATATAGACACGATACTGCATAAGGACGATATTGTACTTGTAAAGGCGTCGCACTCAATGCACTTTGAAAGGATAGTAGAGTGTCTGAAGGAATTATAACAGAATAAAGCATAAAAAACAGTCTGCCCCAAAAACGGCAGGCTGATTTTGGTTAAAGGCTCCGGGTTATAGGGTTACAAATGGTTGTAGGGTTTATATATAAGTGTGTATAGAAAATAAAAAGTAAAAGGGGTCGGCAAGCCCCGACGGGCATTACGCACACATACTTTATTGAGAATCAAAAAATATAGCCTGCGTCTTACTATATACTATGCCGCAAGCTTT
>CADBRK010000035.1 GCA_902797065.1 uncultured Ruminococcus sp. | reverse complement strand
TATTGATTTTTTTAGGCGAACCTACCGGTCTTTTTTATATCACCTGAGGTTCGCCCAAGGCTATATAGACCATATTATTTAAATATATGATTATGTACTATAATAGTAAATATTTTTTTGAATCATTTAGTATACAAGCTAACTCTATCCAGCTCTAAGCATGGCTTTCAACAACCGGATAGTTTTCTCTAAATTATGATAACTCCCTCAGGGTTATATGTTTGCTTTGCTCCGATGTGTTCAATGCGTTTATCCCAGTTATTACCAAGATAATAAAATCGTAAACTATCTTTCTCTTTGTCTATCAGCTTCTCAAGTCTGCTTTTTAGTTTCATAAATGTCGAATAGTCCAAATCGGCTTCGAATACCGAATTTTGCACTCTTTGAGCGTGATTCTGACACTCCTTTGCTACTTTTCTCAATCTCTTTTTTCCTTCGCTGTCCATTGTCGAAACATCGTAGCTTATAAGTACCATCATTAACGATCACCTACTTTAACAGAAAACAGGGATATTCTTCAATATCTCCTCTGACATATTTCGCAAATAGATTGCTTTGTACGTATGGAATAAGCCCAAATTGTATTTTTTGTTTGAGGTATGGGTGCATGTAGTCGGTGCGCTTTTTTTCTTGCCAGCGAGTAAGTACTTTTTTTCTGCCAATATCATTCAGCAGAACTGCTCCCGATACTTGCCTTTCGAAATCGTTTTCGGACACTATGCGAAGATTTATCAGCGTGAGTACAAAACGCTCTGCAAGGCATCGCGTCTCTTCAACAAGATCGCATGCAAGAGACGACCGTCCGCTTCGCAGTGCATGACAATAACCAATGTAACTGTCAAGTCCGACTGTTTCAAGTGCAGAAGCAAATTCGGCAGTATAAAGAGTGTACACAAACGACAGCATGGCATTTACCGGATCGAGGGGAGGCCGTTTGTTCCGATATTCAAAATTAAAAGTTTCATTATCATTCGATATCATTTTATTGAATACCGAAAAATATGTACGTGCACAGTTCCCTTCTATTCCTATGATCTCTTCGATCGACGTTGCTTCAAGAAGCCTTTCGGTACCGACAGACAAACTCTCTATCGCACTTTTGATTTGTTCGTCCTGGCGTAATTGAGGAACATCATGCAGTGTCCTTTTGAGAGTCTGAACGCAGTTACAGAATTTCGCAGACATTGTGTTTCTTGCCAAAGTGACATTGGATTCACGAAACTTATCGATCTGAGCTACTCTGAGAAAAACATTGCCCTTAGTTTCACCACAGACCTTTGCAAGAAATCTGCCGCCGGGTGATACAAAATTGATAGGAATACATTTATCTACACATTTCCCCATAACAGCAGGCGAGCAGCCCAAATAACTAAAGCAAACAATATTCTCTATGTTATCAAAAGGAATACGAAACTTATTCTCGTCTTCTAACCTACAAATCAAGTTTTCTCCGTCAAGACATAAATAAGCGTTCTCATTTGTAATATACAGTGTGTTTAAAAGTTTTCTCATACTGGTTTCTCCAACAGTTCTTTGATAGATTTTCCGATGCTGCTGTTCTTCTTAAGTTTAGGCATACATATGTCTTTCATGGAACAACCACTGCATTTCTGTCCTTTCCTTATAGGAGGTATTATGCCTTTGTTGCGATTGTCGTTTATCTCGGCAAGTATCCGCCTAAGCTCTTTGTCATACTTTTCATATTCCTCCGAAAGAGGCAGTTTTATTCGCTTTTTGACATCGGCATAGTATAAGTACCCGGTACAATCACAGCCAAAAACGTAATCGACACATATTTTCTGCGCAAACACCTGCATCAAATCATCATAATTATAATCTGATGATTTCGGCTGTGTCGGTTTGTATTCCACAATGGAGTATTCCCCCGAAGAGTTTTGCTCAATACAATCTGTCACACCGTAAAGACAGTATTCTGGAAGATCGTTATAAACAGAAACTGCGGTGTACACTGTCTTTGCTCTTGATCTGTATCCGCCGTTGTCATGCACTCTCTCGTGCATTAGATCGGACTTTGTGACATAATAGTTTTCTGCCCATGAACGATCTATTTCAATAAGCCCCCATCGATGCGGACAGTACAGAAAATGCTGTATTGATCTTATAGAAACATCATTTTCTGTCATAGCTTTTCTATCAATTCGACGCCTTCGGGCATAGAGCGGTCAATCGTCACGGTGTAATCCGAATATTTTCTCGGAACGGGAACATTTTCTTCAACGGTGATCCTATCGAACAGCAAATGCGACGGGCAGCTTCCGAGCACGCTGTCGTGCTTGAAAACTATGAGCTTTCTCATGCACATCTTTCCTCTTGCGGCGCTGTGGTCGTTTTCAAACATATTGATGATAGCGGTCCAGAGAAGCTCAAGGTCTTCTTCGGAAAGGTCGGTCGTCTTGTTGGCTAGTGCGGCGGAAACGTAGCCCTCTGCGCGGTAAAGCGCATAAGGAATAACGCTCTTTTTGCCGATCTCCGTAAAGCCTGTCTCCATACGGTCATCAGTTGTTCGAGCCTGTCTTGTGATGGTTACTTCTTGAATATTTATCGGAGACTGGCTGCGTGAAAAATTTATCTGAACAGGGCCTCTGACTATTCCGCAGGGATAATCGCCCGTTGACATAACTGCACCGAATATACGAACATCATAGTAGTTTTTGCACATAAAACTGCGCGCCTTATTTATTGCATCAATCTTCTTGTTATCGGATTTTGACAATCCTTCTGCCTTGTATGCGTCCTCAAACTTCGTGTTTAGCGCTCTGTCAGCCTTGATAAGAATATTGAATCCCGCTTCACCGTCCTTGACAAGCTCCACGTAGTTCCTTATCTTGCGCTTGATGCAGACATCGGTCACATATCCATAGCCTGTTTCAGCATCAATCCGAGGCGTGTTGCCTGCGTCAGGGTCGCCGTTCGGGTTGCCGTTCTCCACATCATAAAGCATTACAAAATCATATCTGTTGTTTATCATATCACTTATCCTCCTTGTTTTTCTTCGTGTAAAAATCCTTATCCTGATGGTAATAGCCTATCATAAACTTACCCTGATCGGTAAGAGAAAGTATATCGGGGAACTGCCCGTCAAGCTTATCTATGATCTCTTCGATAAGCTTATTGTAATACACGTTACTGCCCTCATCGAGCTTTTTCATGTGATTTTGTGAAAGAGAAATCAGCTTTGGAAATACGAGCGAGGGCTTTGAAGCCGCGGACGCAAAGTATGCGTCCTTGACAGACCTGTTCACATTGCCCAAGGCCTGTTTCTGTATTCTTTCGAGAACAGCGAAAAGCCTTCCGCAAAGGTACGCTTGATTGGTATTATTGATATCGAGAGCCACTTGTAACTCCTCCTTTTCGTATAAAGCTCTTGATTTTCTGTTTATGCAGGCTTTTATCGCGCCTGCGCGAACACTGTTTATTTCTCTGTCGGTTTTCGCTCTTGTGACGAGCGTTGAAAGCAGATATACAGGGTACGGTGAATCGTAAATGATAGCCTTGAATATAGCGGACAGCAATGACGAATCGACATTCTGACTGCTGCTTTTAGGCGATATAAATTCTTTTTTAAGCCGCCACAGCGGTACTCTTTTGTCTCTTCCCACTATCGCCATATCCGCCTGATGCTTTGCTATATTAAACAGAATATCCGCAAACTTTCGCCTGTAAATAAACTTGACTGCCACGCGTGAAGCGTTGGGCTTCAAACCGACAATATAGAAATCAATACTGTTGTCTATTTCCGCAAGCGACGATAACCTATCTCTCGTCAGTTCACCGCTTTTTGCAAGCTCAAACGTATCCTTATGCATTTGCTCAGTTTGAGTTTTATCCATTTTGTCGCTTGAATCTTCGCTATCGTCATCGTTAAAAAACAAATCGAAAAGATCGCTGCAGCGCTCGTTCTTCTCGCCGCCGGTCGCCCAATATACGACCGTAACATCGTCAATAACCGTTTTGTGTTTTTTGTCTGCAAGCAAAGAATTAAGCGCGAATGTGTATTTTTTCATTGCAAGCTCGGAGACGTTGCTGTTGTAGGACTGCTCGTTGCAGTAAGAACAGCCTGCCGATGTTTTATAGCCTATAAGAACCGTTCCCGATGAAAGGCCGCCCGCAACTCCCTTGATCTTTCCGTGTATTCTTGCAATAGGAAGTCTTTCGCCCGTGACGGCGCACTCGGCATAGTGACCGTTCTCATTTGCGCAGTTGGAGAATGACTTGGAAACTCGCCGTTTTATGTTCTCGTCCTCATGAAGCAGTATGCTGTTATCTGCCGCAAGGCAGAAAGCAAAGGATGAGCCTTTGTAATCTTTCCCGATCGAGACGAGAAATGGATTTTCCGTTTCGTTCTCCGGGATCCAACCGGTAATAAAATTTCGGTAAGCATTTACTATCGGTGAATCTATCCCTTGCGTAAACTCAAGATTTTTCTGCACGAATGCTTCGTGAGATTTTTTCGCTTTTTCGGTCTTATCTGTCGGCGAAAAGAAATCTTTCTTTTTTTCTTTGTCTCTTTCCAAATTAAGTCCGAAAATATATAGCGGGCGATGTTCGATAATGTTGGATTCAATGCCCGGTTTTTCCGTTCTTTTCGGCAGGATTGCAGTGCGTGGGTCAAAGCGGTCTTTTAATTTGCCGCCTTTTGCTTCATACTGCGTTTTTACACGGTAATCTATAATACCGGCAATTTTCCCCTCCTTCGTTAGCGCTATCAGATAATGTACCGGCTGCTCGGAGTACCCCTCCGGTACGACCTTTCCGTCCTTCGCAAGCTCATCATAATAGTCGCATAATGCCTGTATCAGCATTTCATCACCTCCCTGTATTTCCGAACGTCTATAACACCGCCTATCATATGTGGTCTGTAATATTTCGTTGTCGCTTTATCAAGGAATACGGGGTGTTCCCAATCGTTGTTGATCGGAATGCCCTTATCCTCAAACTCCACTTTATAGCTCATAAATCCGAGATCAACGTCACCCATCGAAAGTATTTCCGTACTTATCATGCCAAAGTCGAAATTCTCGACAAGCTCGATCTTTTTCACGGGAAATTCGGCGCAGCCCAAGCACGGCGTTCTAAAGCACTGACCCTTTTCCAAACGACGCTTAATTATGTTATAATGCTTTTTCTCGTCCTCATCGTCATGTGTGCTTTTCAGTCCTGTCATGTCGAAGTGAAATTCGATACCATAGCACACGTCTTTAAGTATCATAGACGCACGCTGCGTTCTGTCTTCCGATGTATAAACGCATGGGTCTGCGCCCTTGCCGTTCATCTGTCCGGTTATGCTTTGCAGAGATATCTTCTCTTTGACCTCGTTGCGCCGTATATTTGTAAAATTGATTGGATTAAACACTATGATCTTATCTATCTCGTAGCTTATCGCAGGTTTCCAATAGACGCTTTTTAATAAGCCTTCAAGCGCGCCGGGCGGCGGCACATCGTAGCTCACTCTTTCAAGCTTCATCTCCGGTCGTGTAAAAAGCGCATAATCTCCCTGCACTATTATCTTAAACCCTCTGCTCATGTAGTTCCTCCTTTATATGTAGATATCGTGCGCCTCGAATGAAATGCCCTTATCACTGCTGTATTGATCGTTGTTTACCAAACACCACACATCGCCGTACTGCTTAACGGTACCTGTTTCGATAAGCTTTTTTAATTCATATTCATAAACGGTAAATGTGTATTTTTGGAGTTTACGGTGGTTCGTAAACCCTATTGCTTTGAGTTGTGAAATAAGCAGCATGCTTTCTTCATCACACTCTACAGCGACAGAAACTGTATTGCTGTCTATCATACGAAAATCCCTCGCATAATCGGCAAACGGAAGCGACTGAGGCTTTGTAACATCTTTTGCTATTGATCTTCTTCGAATTATATTGTCATTAAAATTGTACAGCTTATCGTAATACTCCGAAATACATTCCGGCGACAAAATATCCTCATATTTTTCAAGCAGCGCTTTTGCGGTGTTCACATCATGTCTATCTGACGGAGTGCCAAAATCAAAGATATAGATAGAAGCATTTTTACGCTTACCCTCTCTGTTGCAGCGGCCGCCTGCCTGAAGTATACTGTCAAGTCCCGACAACTCTCTGTAAACAGCAAAGAAGTCAAGATCAACTCCCGCCTCTATCAGCGATGTCGAAACAACAAGGATCCGCCTGTCTTCCGGAACATTTTCACCATTCGGATAATCGTTATATAGTTCGTCGAGTTTCTGCTTTATTTCATCTATCACACGTTTTCTGTCAAACGCTGTCATATACGTCGAAAGATGGTACTTGTTGCCCGCATTACCGGGAGCAAGGTCGTAAAGTTTTGAAGCGTCCGCACGCTTGTTTACAACTATCAGTGAGGCAGACTTTGAAGCAGCGTCGGCAATAAGCTTTTCTTCCGTTACTTCACCGATATTAACAAAATCGCCTTTTCTGAACAAACCAAACTTCGACTTGTCCGCAACAAGCTCCGTAATTTTGGTATCTTTAATGGAATATCGGCATATCAGTTTTTCAAAATCGGGCATAGTCGCGGTAAGAAATACGGCCTCACTGTTAAGCAGCTTTGTTATAAGCGACACGGCTCTCAGACACGGCTGCAAATAATCTGTCGGCATAATATGCGCTTCGTCAAAAATAATAATGCTGTCCGCCATATTGTGAAGCTTTCTTAATCGGCTGCGCTTGTTTGAATAGACCGATTCAAAGAACTGAACCGACGTTGTTATAATGATTTGTGCGTTCCAATTTTCCGATACATTTTTTACAAGCGTTTTATAATCCTCGTCAAAGTCGGTATCATCAATACAAAAAGAGGATTGATGTCGCAGTATTCCTGCGCTCTCTCCGAAGATGTCTTCAAACACCGACACAGTCTGATCTATAATAGTGTTATAGGGTATCACGTAAATAATACGGCGTTTTCCCGTTTTGATTGCTCTTGCTAGAGCGAACTTCATACTGCAAAGCGTTTTCCCGCTGCCTGTTGGCATATTCATAATATATACATCCGAGCTTATGTCTGTTTTATCATAAACCTGCGTCTGAACAAGCGCACGGGATTTTTGAAGCTTGGTTTCGGGTCTGAACGAATCCAGCTTTGCGTCAAGCTTTTTCAGGCATTCGTTGAAATCAGAGGTCAGTTCCGTATCTTCCCTGCCGGCGCAAAATTTTGCGGTATCAATCGAGTCTGCGTCTGTCAGGCACGAAAAGCAGTAGCGCGTTGTAAAAGCAAACACTTCGAGCAAGCTTTCGGTGTCAGCAGCGGCTTTGAGCATATACTCTCTGACCGCCTTTTCGTCGAGCTTTTCAACGGTAAGCTCTTTCTTGTAGTTCGAATAATCCTCAGTTTCTCTTTTGAGTCTGCCGTACAGAGAGGTATCATCCTTTGTGTCGAATTGCGTTCCACCATTCGGTATGCCCGAATGATGCCCTGATATACAGAATTGAGCAATAAGAGAACCAGTACAATTGCCGAAAAGCTTTTTCGCTTCAATTGCCCCACACGTAGAATGATCGACACGTATATTTTTTCCACTTATCCTTTCCTGGAATGAAGGCTGATATTTCCCAATATCATGAAGAAGCGAGATATTATAAACGAGCTGCCTAAGCTCGGGTATTGAAAAACTGTCTGCAAGCTCTGCTGTTGCAAAGCTGTGCTCACGAATAGTCTGAACGGTTCCTATGCTTTCTTTTATATGTGCGATTCTACTCATCCGAATCCCTCCAATTATATCTCATTCAAATAGGATCCCAATTACTTCAGTGAAATCAGATAGTTTTACTACACTTTATGGCACAATAGCTATATTCGAAACATAGCATACAATAAAACTATTAGTCCCCATTTACCGCATATAAAAACTCCAACTACCTTCAACTGAAACAATCTATAAAACTGTACTTTAGAATTCATATGTAATAATCCATGTACAACCACATTATAAATATTATCATATTTTACACATAAATGCAAGTCAAATATGTGCATTTTTGTAGAATGCACATATAAAAATTTATTACTGAATTTTCCTAATATTAAAAAACTGATACTTTGTACTCAAAATCAACTTACTTACCGATACATACTGCATTACTTAAAAAGAGCTTGCTAATACGGTATAATATAAGTTGATAGTAAACATAAAAATTGTCAATTTCATCAGGATAATGTTGCTATTTTACTAATAACATGATATAATCCAACTAAAGGGAACCTAAAAAACTATCACTAAAAATAAAAAAAGCCACGCCAAACAGGTGACTTTCATAATTGAAGCTTAAAGTATTCAAATATCACGGTCAAATCGTTTTATATTGTGGTTTATATAAGCCTCGATATCTGCAAATGGGCGCACTTATCCCTTTGAAGCTTTAGGGCGTTTCAAAAATTCGTATCTACAGAAATTGTAGATCAAATTTGTTAATCCGATATTAAACCATGCTCGGGT
>CADBRK010000034.1 GCA_902797065.1 uncultured Ruminococcus sp. | reverse complement strand
GGAGTATTAAAATCAAATTTTTCGTCGCCAAGATACCAGCCGGTATATCCGTAACCATCTCTTTTCGGCAAAGGAATGACAACAGAAGTGCGAAGAACAGTGCCTTTATCTACTGTAAGGGAAGGTATTTCATTACCGCCGTTTGAATCAAACGTAACCTTGCACTTTTCAATAATTGTATCCGTATTCTCCGTACTCGTATCGGTATTGTCTGTTACTGTGTCTGTATTCTCCGTACTTGTATCGGTATTGTCTGTTGCTGTATCCGTATTCTCTGTACTTGTATCGGTATTCTCTGTCGATGTGTCTGTGTCTTCCGTACTCGTGTCCGTATTCTCAGAGTCCGTGCCGGATTTAGGCTGAACAACGTAGTCATCAGGCAAATGAGAATTAAAGTGCACCGTGGGATTCTTCAGATACCATTCAATATCGGATTTTATGGGCTGAAATTCCTCTTCGCTTCCCGTAAAATACACATTGGCAACGTTAGGGCATTGAAATAATCCAATACTGCCGACTTTTTGCACGGAAGCCGGTATTTCTATCGCATTAAGGTTTGTGCAGCCGTTCAATAATCCATTAGGAATTTCGGTAAAGCCGTCGGGAAGCACAAAAGTTGTAAGACTCTCGCATTTCCAGAATACATTATCATCCATCTTTTTAAGAGTCGAAGGGAGACTAACGCTTTTCAGCTCCTTGCATTCCCAGAAAGCGGACTCTCCTATACTTGTCACGCCCTCGGGAATTGTTATACTCTCGAGAGCCGTATAGATAAACGCACGCTTTTCGATCGTCGTCAGACTCTTCGGCATATTAACACTTTTTAAGTTCTCGCAGGAGTCAAACATACCATATGGAATTGTTGTCATGTTATCGGGTAATGCAGCGCTTTTTAAAGTTTCACTGTCAAAGAAAATATCTTTTCCAAATGTAGTAATACTGTCGGGGATCACTACGCTCTCGATCTTTGCGCTTGAAAAAGCAAAGTCGCTAAGCGCTGTTACCTTTTTGCCCTCTATTTCGCTCGGGATCACAACATCGGTTTCATTATATCCATTATATTTTCTAATGGACACAGTACCGTCCTCAAGCTCCTCATAGGAATAATTACCCGACGATAATCCTACAGTCTCTACCGACTGTGCCTTGACTGCCTCGGGCAGATAATCTGCCGCACTTGCCGTAACCGCTGTGCCTGCCGTTACTGTCGCCAAAGCGAGAACAAGCGCTAAAAGCCTTTTCTTCATAATACAAATTCCTCCTTCTGAAATAAAGCAATATTATTGCAGAATCATTATATCATCTTATGCGTCAGAGTTCAATCCTCAATTTAGAATACAATCACTAAAAAAATAATAGTTTTTTAGATAATAAGCTAATCTTGCAGCTTCAGTATCATTTTTGCAAATTCGTACACGGAAATTTCCGACGGCATAATTGCGAAGCCTGCCGAATAAAATGTATTATTACATACTTGGAGGCGATAACATGTGCGGATTTGCCGTATGGTATTCCGATAATGAAACTCTGCGCGACAAAACCACAATTATTGAAAAAATGACACGTACTCTCGGCAGACGAGGTCCCGACGAACAGGGAATGTATATCAAAGAAAACGTATGTCTGATGCACCGCAGACTTATAGTCATCGACCCGGATAACGGTAAGCAGCCCATGACAGTACATTCCGGCGAGAATAACATAACCCTGGTATATAACGGAGAGCTGTACAATACCGACGAGCTGCGACGTGAGCTTATCAGATGCGGCTATGAGTTCACGGGGCATTCCGACACCGAGGTTCTGCTTAAAAGCTATCTTCACTGGGGCAGCGAGTGCGTAAAACAGCTTAACGGCATTTTCTCGTTCGCAGTATATGACGAGCGTGACAAATCACTCTTCATGGCGAGAGACCCCATAGGCGTAAAGCCGTTTTTCTACTCCGTATACGGCGGAGGCATGATAGCCGGTTCGGAGATCAAAGCACTTCTTGCCAACCCTCTCGTTAAGCCGCAGATCGACGAGCAAGGACTCATGGAGCTGTTCTTTATCGGTCCGGGCAGAACGAGCGGTCAGGGAGTGTTCAGAAATATCGGCGAGCTTCTGCCCGGCGAATGCGCCGTTTACAGCGGCGGCGTACTGAAAAAAACACGGTATTTCAGGATCACAGCAAAGCCGCACACCGACAGCACCGAACAGACCAAAGAACACGTGAAATATCTGCTTACCGACGCTGTAAAAAGACAGCTTGTGAGCGACGTTCCGCTTTGTACCTTCCTGTCGGGCGGACTCGATTCAAGCATAATATCCGACACCGCCGCAGAGTATTTCAAAGCAAAAAACATGCCGCTGCACACCTACTCCGTGAACTATACCGACAACAAAAAGTATTTTGTAAAGAGTCTGTTCCAGCCGAACTCCGACGAAGAATTCATAGACATCATGGTGCGCCATACGGGTTCGTCACATCACGAGGTCATACTCGACAATACCGAGCTGTACAACGCATTATTCGATTCCGTAAAGGCAAGGGACCTTCCGGGCATGGTAGATGTAGACTCGTCGCTGCTGCTGTTCTGCAAAGAAGTTAAAAAAGATTTCACGGTGGCGTTATCGGGCGAATGCGCAGATGAGCTTTTTGGCGGCTACCCGTGGTACCACAACGAAAAGATACTCTTTGACGACTGTTTCCCGTGGTCACATTCTCAGGAGATACGAAGGAGTATTCTCAAAGACGGCGTACTGCCGAGGGGCGAAGAATATGTCCGTCAAAGATACCTTGACACGGTGAACCGCACAGACTGTCTGCCCGATGACGACCGCCATACAAGGCGAATGCGCGAGATGTTCATGCTGAATTTCGGCTGGTTCATGCAGACGCTTCTTGACAGGAAAGACCGCTGTTCGATGTATTCGAGTCTTGAGGTGCGTGTACCGTTCTGCGATTACAGAATAGTTGAATACGCCTACAATATGCCGTGGGAGATCAAGGCGCTGAACGGCAGAGAAAAGGGCATCGTAAGAGAAGCATTTGCGGATACACTGCCCGAAAAGATCGTTCAAAGGAAGAAAAGCCCCTACCCCAAAACGCACAATCCTATCTACTTTGATCTTACAGTCGAGGGTGCAAAGAAAGCTCTCGAAAACAAAAACTCACCGCTGAGCGAATATCTCGACAAAGCGGGAGTAGGTGAAATCATCGAACACCCCGACAATATTTCGTCGCCGTGGTACGGTCAGCTTATGCG
>CADBRK010000033.1 GCA_902797065.1 uncultured Ruminococcus sp. | reverse complement strand
AGGTCCTGCGCTGTCAACGGCGTCGAACGCTTCTTTTGTAGATACTCCGAACGGCGGCTTTACAAGCACGAAATACATATGCGGCAGGGGCTTCAATCTTGTAAGCTCCGTACCCGTACCCTCGCCGAGCGCAGTACCGCACATAATGCAGAAGGGTACGTCTGCGCCGATCTTTGCGCCGAGAGAACATAACCCTTCTTCACTCAGAGGTTTACCGTAAAGCTCGTTTAACCCTTTCAGCACTGCCGCACCGTCTGCCGAACCGCCCGCAAGCCCTGCCTGCGTGGGGATATATTTATCTATGGCGATATGCAGCCCTTTGTTTTTAATGCCCGCTGCTTCAAAAAAGCTCACGGCGCACTTTACGGCGATATTCCTTTCGTCACACGGAACACCGGGATAACCGCAGCTTACGGTTATTTTCCCCGAATCGTTCGTGCATAAAGTCACGCTGTCGCAAAGGCTCACCGACTGCATAACTGTCTTAACCTCGTGATAGCCGTCCGCCCTCTTCCCCGTGATGTCCAGCGTTAAATTTATCTTTGCGTATGCTTTTATCTCAATCTCCATGATCTCTCCTATTCGTCAAACACGCCCGTACTCCAGAGTCCTCTGTTACCGTTCTTTGCGTCCTCTTCAAGCTGTTTGAAATATTCCTCGTATTTGTTATTAGGCTTTATGGTATAAACCTTTGCGTAGCCCTCTTTTATCAGCGTCTCGTTTACCATAACATTATCGACATAAACATACGCAAGTATTCTGTCATAGCGGTCATACGGTTCTTCTCCGTACTCGATATAGACATACTTATCCTCTACAAGATACTTTGTGTAATCCGACGCCTGCTTGCCCTCGGGGACGTTCTTCTCTTTATTGGGGTGTACCGATTCGGGCGTATCAACGCCGATCAGCCTTACGGTAGTCGTCTTGCCGTCGAGGTCTATCTTTATCGTATCGCCGTCAACAACCTTTTCGACATGATACGGACCGCTGTAACCCGACGGTTCGTCGGGAGCGTACGTTTCCGTCTCCGGCTGAAATGTCCACACAAAAATGATCGCCGCAAGCAAAAGGAACGTCAGCACAGTTTCTTCCTTTGACATTCTGAGGTATCCGGCATTCTTACTATTGTTATTCTGCATAGCTCCGCCCCCCGTATATTATACAGACCGATAACCATGTACGGCTACCGGTCTTTTTGCTTATTGATCTGAAAACGCTGTTCTGAGAAAGTATGTATTACTTCTTCTTTTTCTCAACAGTAACCTTCTTCTCTTCTTCAAGGAGAGACGTACAGTGAGGGCACTTTGTAGCCTTTATCGGGATCTCGGTGAAGCAGAACGGACATTCCTTCGTTGTAGGCTCTGCGGGAACTTCTTCTGCCTTCTTCTTACCGATGGTCATTAATTTGTTTACTGCCTTAACAAGGGCAAATATGATTATTGCCATGATAAAGAAGTTAATGATAGCTGCGATAAATGATCCGAACTTTATCGTTCCGACGTTGAGCGACTTTGTCATCATTTCAAAATCGATCTCGTTTGTCTCAGGGTTCTTGAACTTATCTCCGGAAGCAAGGCCTATTATCCAGTAAATTGCCGGCATGATCACATCGTTACACAGCGATGTTACGATACTGCCGAACGCGCCGCCGATGATAACGCCGACTGCAAGATCCATAACGTTGCCTCTTGATACAAATTCCTTAAACTCGGTCATAAGACTCTTTTTTTCTGCCATAAGGGATACCCTCTTTCATAATATTAATTGCATTTTCATTATACAATTTTATTCGTCACGTTTCAATAGTTTTTTTAAATAATTTATCCAAGAAAGCAAAATTTTGTAGAAATACAACAAATTTGTGTGTTTATTTTTTACATTGCATTTTTATGATAACAAACGTCATTTGGAAAACCCGAAAATTATAATTTTCTTGTTGCATTATCCTTACAAGTGAGTTATAATTAAATGTATGTTCCATATCTAATGAATTTTTTAATGAGGAGAGTAGAATTATTATGGAAAAACGTGGTTCATGGGGTTCTCGCCTTACCTTTATTCTTGCATCTGTAGGTTCGGCTGTAGGACTCGGCAACGCATGGAGATTTCCGGGTCTTGCGGCAAAGCACGGCGGCGGAACATTCCTGCTTGTTTATCTTGTGGCAATGCTTGTAATGGGCGTGCCGCTCTTTATGATGGAGATCGCTATCTCCAGGAAGCTGCGCAAGGGTGCGATCGAATCCATGCGGGGCATCAGCAAGAAAGCCGAGCCGATCGGCTGGGCTGCAACATCAAACGCATTTGTTATCGTTACATACTATTCGGTAGTATTTGCGTGGGTAATTCTTATGTTCCTTAACTCATGGAGATTCGCATTCATGACGCAGGACGGCGAAGCTGCTTCGAGCCTGTTCTTTGACCTTACAAAGACAACGGGCGCAATTCAGGGCGGAGATATTCCGGGCGCAGTTCTGGTATGCTGTCTGCTTGCATGGGGACTTATCTTTATTTGCATCAGGAACGGCGCAAAATCTGTAAGCAAGGTAGTTAAGTTTACGGTATTCGCTCCCGTAGCGCTTCTGCTTATCATGGCTGTCAAGGGCTGCACAATGAGCGGTGCGGGAGTGGGACTTGCAAAACTGTTCATTCCCGATCTTGCCGCATTGTCCGACCCCTCGCTCTGGGTAGACGCTATCGGGCAGGTATTCTACAGCTTATCTATCATGATGGCAATTATGTTTGCATACGGCTCTTATCTGAGCGACGATTCAAATATCGTTGCCGATTCGCTCATCATCTGTTTCTCCGATATGGCAGTAAGCGTTCTGTCGGGTATCGTAATGTTCTCGACAATGGGCGGTACGGGCATGCTTGACAAGATCACATCAAGCGGCGTTGCAACTGCATTTATCGTATATCCTCAGGCGATCGTACACCTTACAAACATCGGATGGCTCAACGCATCGTTCGGAGCAATATTCTATCTTATGCTCATCACACTTGCTATCGACTCGGCATTCTCGATCGTAGAAGGTATTTCCGCAGCGGTATCCGACAAGTTCCATCTCAAGCCGAGATCGGTAACGATCGCTGTATGCTCGATCGCAGGCGTTATTTCTCTCGTATACTGCTCGCAGGCAGGTCTTGCATGGCTCGACATCGTAGACAACTGGACAAATCAGATAAACCTTATTCTTATCGGTGTGCTTGAATGTGTTGCAGTCGGCTGGGCATTCAACCTCAGAAAGGTACACAGCGAGATCAACCGCAACACAAAGGACTTCAAAGCTCCTTACTGGTGGTTTGCTTCGTCCGTCAAGGTGGTTTCTCCTGTTCTGCTTATAGCGCTGTTTACATGGAACATGATCGTTCTGTTCAGAGACAACGGCGGCAGCTACGGCGGCTATCCCATCTGGGCGCAGGTCATCGCAGGCTGGGCAGTGTCGTGCATGGTATTCGTCAGCGGATTTATTGCAAAGGCTGTTGTATCTAATATGAAGAAGAAGGGCTTTGTCGAGGATGAGATCGTCTGGGATAAACCCGTTCAGGAAAAAATACCTGCAACAAAGTAGCCTCAGACAACAAAAGCGTCATCTTCGGGCAGTTCTAAGAAGAAAAACAAAAAAATAATGTATAGTATGTAGGGTTTGGCAGGCAAACGCCTGGCGGACAGTGTCCGTCGGGGACGATTCCCAACCGCTGACAATACGCGTACTCAATTCACTGTTTTTCTTACTTTAAAACTCGCGGCAGGCAAACGCCTGCATGTATTCCGCATACTAAATTCAATAATATTCTTGCTTCAAAAGCTTGCGTCATGGTTGCAGTAAGACGCAGGCTTTT
>CADBRK010000032.1 GCA_902797065.1 uncultured Ruminococcus sp. | reverse complement strand
TCCAAGCTATATCGTCGCCGAGCGTCCATGCCTTGTAGCCTTCGTCGCGATAAGCCTGCGGGGGAATAAGCATAGCAAGGTTGGTCTTTCCGCATGCAGACGGGAATGCGCCTGTAACGTACTTGATCTCGCCTTCGGGATTCTCGATACCGAGGATAAGCATATGCTCAGCCATCCACTGATCGTTCTTGCCGAGGTAAGAAGCGATTCTGAGGGCAAAGCATTTTTTGCCGAGAAGAACGTTTCCACCGTAAGCAGAATTAACGGAGATGATGTAGTTATCCTCAGGGAAGTGTGTGATATATCTCTTTTCGGGATCAACGTCGCACTTAGCGTGAAGTCCCTTGATCCAGTTCTCGCTGTCGCCGAGTTCGTCCTCAACAGCCTGACCTACTCTTGTCATGATTGACATATTGAGTACAACATAGATAGAATCTGTTACTTCGTAACCGATCTGAGCAAGCGGTGAGCCTACAGGACCCATTGAGTAAGGAATAACGTACATTGTACGTCCCTTATATGTTCCTCTTGCAATATCAAAGAGCATTTTATATGCTTCCTGAGGATCCATCCAGTGGTTTGTCGGACCTGCGTCTTTTTCGTCTCTGCAGCAGATAAATGTTCTTGCCTCAACACGTGCAACGTCATTTTCCTTTGTGCGGTGGAGATAACAATCGGGGAGAAGATCCTCGTTGAGCTTGATCATCTCGCCTGTAGAAACTGCCTCTGCCTTGAGAGCTGCAAGCTGCTCCGCAGAACCGTCGATCCATACAACCTGATCCGGTGTAACAAGTTCTTTCATTTCTTCAATCCACGAAAGAACGGACTTATTATTAGTCATTTTGAATTAACTCCTTTCTTCGCTGTAATACAGCATTACTACAGACTAATTATACACCATAATTTGCAATGATTCAATACACAAAATTCATTTTTCGTTAATTTTAATAATCCGTTCACTATTATATACTCAAAAAAAGCAATTCTGCTGTTAGTATAGTTTCATTTCATGAACAGTCGGATGCCGATAAAATGAAAGTCCGGCAGAGTTTGTCGGCTTCGGAATAAGCCGTTAAAAAGAATAATTAAAAACATTTTTTGAATTTCGTGTTCTATAAGTTGCTTTTTCCATAAATATCTGTTACAATAATATGATGATAGATACAATGCGTTAAGTGTGTCCTTGTGAGATAACATTAGGACAGATAATTTTCAATTTGAAAGGACGTTATAATTATGGTCAGAAGTATGACCGGTTACGGAAGATGTGTTTCTGTTTCGGATGACAGAGACATCTCGGTTGAGTTGAAATCCGTAAATCATCGTTTCCTTGAAACGAATGTTCGTATAACAAGAGGCTATGCTTTTCTTGAAGATAAGCTTAAAAAGTATATTCAGACAAGGATGAGCAGAGGCAAGGTCGATATTTTCGTCAGCATAGGAGATCCCAAAAACGATAATGCGGTCGTAAGCGTGGATCACACTCTCGCAAGAGGTTATCTCAATGCTTTTCATGAGATCAGCAGTACATACGGTCTGCCCGATAATATAAGCGTTACCGATATAACACGATACCCCGACGTTCTGACGGTCGCAAAGCCCGAACAGGACGAGGAAGAAGTCTGGAAGATTCTTCTTCCGGTACTCGAAAATGCGGTAAATGATTTTATTGCGATGCGTGAGTCCGAGGGCGATCGCCTGAAAAATGATATTCTCTCTAAGGCGGAGAACATAATGACGATCGTTTCAGATATAGAAGAACGTTCGCCGCAGACTGTTGCGGAGTACAAAACAAAGTTGAGCGAACGGATCAGAGAACTGCTTGACGGAGGAGAGATCGACGAACAGAGGATCGCTATGGAAGTCGCCATATTTGCCGACAAGGTTGCGGTAGATGAAGAAACGGTACGTCTCAGAAGTCATTTTACTCAGATGAACGAGATCATCTCCAAGGGCGGAGCGATCGGCAGGAAGCTTGATTTTATCTTGCAGGAGATGAACCGCGAAACAAATACGATAGGTTCGAAAGTCACCGATTCCGAGATCGCCCATAAGGTAGTGGATATAAAGGCGGAGCTTGAAAAGATCAGAGAGCAGATACAGAATATCGAATGATCCCGACTACATTTGCTGAAAGGTGATTTGATAAATGAAACTGATAAATATAGGCTTCGGAAATCTCGTTGCCTGCGAAAGGATAGTATCGGTTGTAAGTCCCGATTCTGCGCCGATAAAGAGAATGGTTCAGGACGCAAGAGATAAAAGCCGTCTTATAGACGCTTCTTACGGCAGAAAAAGCCGTGCGGTGATCTTCACCGACAGCGATCATATTATACTCAGCGCATTACAGCCTGAGACAATAAATTCAAGAATTTCCGGGGAGGATATAAATGAACAAAGGTAAGATATATGTAATCTCGGGGCCGTCCGGCGTGGGAAAGGGTACCATCGTAAAGGCTTTGACCGCCGCATACGATGATATAAGAGTTTCCGTTTCCGCAACGACGCGTTCTCCGAGAGAGGGCGAAATAAACGGAGAGAGTTATTTCTTCCTCACAAGAGAGGAGTTTGAACAAACAGCCGCAAACGACGGCTTTATCGAACATGCGGAGTACTGCGGAAATTGCTACGGCACTCCGAAAAAGCCCGTTTATGATATGCTCGAAAATGGCATTGACGTGATCCTTGAAATAGAGGTTCAGGGCGGAGTTCAGGTGATGGATAAATTCCCCGAAGCCAAAGGTATTTTCATACTTCCGCCGAGCATGAAGTCGCTCGAGAAACGCCTCAGAGGCAGACAAAGCGAGACGGAGGAAGCTATCATGCGCAGACTTGAAACAGCAAGATATGAGCTTTCTCAGATCGGCAAGTACGACTATTTCGTGGTGAACGGTCCGCTTGAACAGGCGGTTGCCGATGTCGCCGATATTATAATAAAGAACAGAGATTAATTGTTGGAGGTATTCATAATGTATAAACCGTCTATTGATGATATGCTTGCAGGAAAGCAGAGCAGATATTCGCTTGTTATCGCCGTTGCGAAAAGAGCGAGAGAAATATCCGATGATTTTAAACAAAAGGGAGTTATCCTTGACGATAAGCCGGTACTTATGGCTGTAGAGGATTTCAAGGATCACAAGTACGAGATACTTGAAAAGGACGATGAAGAGCTTGAAGCCGAAAGAGCGCACAAAGAGAGCGAGAATAACGAGCCTTCCGAAAATGATGGAGATGATGCCGTTTCGGATGATACCGAGGAAACCGAAGATAACTGATGTTGATTATTGCAAGAACAGCAGTAGATAAAACACTGTATAGTTTCGACAGGCTATTTGATTATATCGTACCCGATTATCTTGCCGATAAAGTTAAGCCGGGCGTTAGGGTGCTTGTTCCGTTCGGGAACGGCAATAAAAAGCGTCAGGCTATGGTCATGGAGATAATCGAAAGCGAGAGCGCAGACACACGGCTCAAATCCGTGTCCGCCGTACCCGATGACTATGTTCTGCTTACTCCCGAGATGATAAAGCTCGTTCATTCGATGAAAGAAAGATGCTTTTGTACATACTACGACGCTGTGCGTTCCATGCTGCCGACCGGTATCAATTACAGAATAGCTTGTTCATATTCGCTTACGAATGTGTTGCCCGAAGAACCTAACGATGAACAAAAAGAAGTTATAAACCTGTTCACATCAAAAACGAGAAGCATTAAGCAGGATACGCTGTTTAAAAAACTCGGTGTTGACTGCGAAAGCAAAGCGCTTGTGCAGCTTGTCAATATGGGCGTGATCGAGAAAAAAGAAACGGTGTTCCGCCGTGTCGGGGATGCGTCGGTAAGAATGCTCAGGCTGCTCACTTTTGATGAAGACAGTGTAAAGCTGACTTCCCGTCAAAAAGAGGTATGCAGGCTGCTTGAACACGCAGGCGATGTGTCTGTAAAAGAAGCGATGTACTATACGGGCGTTACTCAATCGGTTATTGATAATCTGATCGTCAAAAAGGTATGCGAGTGTTACGACCGCGAAGTATTCAGATTGCCCGAGGTTTCTTATTCAAGCGACGGCGGAGATGTTATTCTCACGGACGAACAGGATAAGGCGTATAACGAGCTGCTTGACCTTTATAATCGTGATAAGCCTGCTGTTTCACTTCTCTATGGCGTGACAGGCTCGGGAAAAACGTCTGTGTTCCTGAAGCTTATTGATACTGTTTATAAGCAGGGCAGAGGTGTAATCGTTATGGTACCCGAAATTGCCCTTACTCCTCAGATGATCTCGATTTTCAAGAGCAGATTCGGTGAAGATGTGGCGGTATTCCACAGCGCATTATCTATGGGCGAACGATTGGACGAATGGAAGCGTATCAGACGAGGCATCGCAAGAATAGCCGTAGGAACAAGAAGCGCAGTTTTTGCGCCTTTTGAAAATATAGGATTAATAATCATTGACGAGGAACAGGAGTACACATATAAATCGGAATCCTCGCCCCGTTACCACGCAAGAGATATAGCCAAGCTTCGCTGTGTTGAGCATAACTCGCTGCTGCTGCTTTCATCTGCTACTCCGTCTGTGGAGACGTTCTACAGCGCCAAAAGCGGTTTGTATTCTATGCAGAAGCTTTCGTCACGCTACGGGAATGCGCTTTTGCCGCAGGTAGTTATCTCGGATATGAATACCGAGGGTATTGCCGCAGTATCTACGGGGTTCGGCAGTACACTTACAGACGCTTTGTCGGAAAACCTGGAAAAAGGCGAGCAGTCGATTCTGCTGCTTAACAGACGAGGCTATAATACCTTTGTTACATGCAGAACCTGCAGCACGGCGGTGAACTGCCCGAACTGCAGCATTTCGCTGACGTATCATGCGGCTAACAACAGGCTGATGTGTCATTACTGCGGTTTTTCGATGAAGATCACGGATAAATGTCCGAACTGCGGGTGCGCCGATCTCAGATTCTCGGGTCACGGTACACAGCGTGCAGAACAAACTCTTGCAGAGCTTCTGCCGCAGGCGAGAATTCTCAGGCTTGACGCAGATTCCACGCTTGCAAAGCAGTCTCACGAGAAAAAGCTTGCTGAGTTTCGCAGCGGCGCCTATGATATTCTGCTCGGAACGCAGATGGTTGCAAAGGGACTGAATTTTCCGAATGTAACTTTAGTGGGAGTACTTTCCGCAGATCAGGCATTGTATAACGAAGATTACCGCAGCTACGAGAGAGCTTTTTCTCTTTTTACTCAGGTTGTGGGAAGATCTGGCAGAGGCGATAAAAAAGGGCGTGCGGTCATTCAGACATTTACACCCGAAAATACCGTGATGACTCTGGCGGCTTCTCAGAATTACGATCGCTTTTATAAAGATGAAATAAAACTGCGAAAGGCTATGCTGTATCCGCCTTTTGCGGATATATGCATGATAGGCATTGTCTGCAAAAAAGAGAAGCAGTGCAAGAATGCCGCTAAAAGCTTTTCTGAGGAGCTGTGCATCATTATGCGCGAGCAGTACGGCGATCTGCCCATAAGATTACTCGGACCGTCGCCTGCCGCAGTCTATCGCGTTAACAATAAATACAGATATAAAATTATTCTGAAATTTAAAAATTCAAAAAGATTCCGTGAAATGATCTCAAAAGTATTAACGGAATTCTCAAAAAATAAAAACTACTCGGATGTATCGGTGTACGTCGATATTAACCCCGATAGTATTCTGTAAGAGGGAGATAAATCAAATGGCTTTAAGAGATATAGTATATGAGGGAGATAAGATCCTTACAAAAAAATGCAGACCCGTTGAAAAATTTGACGCAAAGCTTGCCCAGCTTATCGACGATATGATCGAAACACTGGAAATAGCCGAAGGCGTTGGTCTGGCAGCACCCCAGGTCGGAATACTCCGCCGTGTATGTATTGTATGGGTCGATCCCGAGGAAGGTCCGATCGAACTTGTTAACCCCGAGATAATCGAATCAAGCGGAACTCAGGAGGGCGGCGAAGGCTGTCTTTCATGCCCGGACGAGTACGGTGTGGTTATCAGACCTATGAATGTTACCGTTAAAGCTCAGGACAGACACGGAAATGAATTTACTATTGAGGGCGAAGGACTCAAAGCAAGAGCCTTCTGCCATGAGATAGATCACCTGAACGGGATTATGTTCAAGTCAAAGGTTATAAGAATGCTCAGACCCGACGAGATAGAAAGGGATTAACATATGAATATTGTTTTTATGGGTACTCCCGATTTTGCCGTTCCGTCGCTTAATGCACTTGCCGCAAGCGGAAAACATACGGTCAAAGCGGTGTATACTCAGCCCGATAAGCCTGTCGGCAGAAAAAGAGTTCTTACTCCGCCCGACGTCAAGGTGTGCGCTCTGGAGCATGGCTTTGAAGTTCGCCAGCCGGATTCTTTGAAGGGCGGCGAACAGGCAAAAGCAATGGCTGAGCTTGAACCCGATGTTATAGTGGTTATTGCTTACGGCAAACTGCTGCCCGAATCGATACTTTCTGTCCCGAAATACGGATGTATAAATATACACGGTTCGCTTCTTCCGAAATACAGAGGCGCAGCCCCCATACAGAGAGCCGTGATAGACGGCGAAAAGACAACCGGTGTTACGAGTATGCTCATGGATAAAGGGCTTGATACCGGGGATATGCTTATAAGCCGCAGTACGCAGATATTGCCCGACGAAACGGCAGGCGAACTTTTCGACAGATTATCTATAATGGGCGCAGATGTCCTGCTTGAAACGCTTGATAAGCTTGAAAAAGGCGAGATCACTCCGATAAAACAGGACGATTCAAAATCAAATTACGCGTCTATGCTTTCAAAAGAAGAATGTCTTATAGATTGGAATTTATCGGCACAAGAAGTGCATAATAAAGTAAGAGGAATGAACCCCTGGCCGATCGCCGTGACGATGTTCAAGGGGAAGAAACTCAAAATATTCAAGACTAAAACAGTATGCCGCAGCGGAAAGCCTGCTTGTGTATTGTCCGTTGATCCGCCGATAATTGCGTGCGGTAAAGACGCTGTTGAGCTGACAGAGGTTCAGCTTGAAGGCAAAAATAAGATGTCTGCCGAGGATTTTTTCAGAGGGCAGAGAATAGGAACGGGTTCGTTCCTCGAATAAAATAAATGTTTTTTACAGGGAGGGTAATATGATGTATTACGATCTTAGTTATCTGATATTTATGCTGCCTGCAATTATTCTTTCGCTGTGGGCGCAGTTCAGAGTCAAGTCGGCATATAATAAGTATTCAAAAATCCCGAATTCAAGAGGTCTTACAGGTGAAGCCGCAGCACGTGCCGTACTCTCGGCTCATGGTGTTACAAATGTGAAGATCGAGCACATCAGAGGAACTATGACCGATCATTTTTCGCCGACAGAGAACATAATAAGATTATCCGACGGCGTATTCGCTCAGAACAGCATTGCTGCTGTTTGTATTGCAGCTCATGAGGCAGGTCATGCCGTACAGCATGCGGAAGGATATGTCCCTAATAAAATACGTTCCGGCGTGATACCCGTTGCAAATATTTCTTCAAAGCTTGCAATTCCGATCATAATTGTCGGCTGCCTGATACAGTCTACGGCATCTGTCGCAATAATATGGGCGGGCATAATAGCTTATTCTCTTGCCGTACTTGTGTATCTTGTTACTCTACCCGTAGAGTTCAACGCAAGCAAGAGAGCTTTGCAGACTATTCAGGGTACACGTATGCTTGATGAAGGCGAATACAAGGGCGCTAAGAGTGTGCTTACCGCCGCTGCTATGACATACGTTGCAAGTGCGCTGACGGCGCTGATCCAGTTTTTGCGCCTTGTA
>CADBRK010000031.1 GCA_902797065.1 uncultured Ruminococcus sp. | reverse complement strand
TTATTACATCTCTGTTGCAACCATTGAAAAAAAACTCGTTTCGGTTTATGATAAAACAGTTAAGTATTTATTTAAACTTCATGATGGAGAATTTATCGAATCCGTCGTCATGAATTACAAGCATGGTTACACTATTTGCATCTCAACGCAGGTTGGCTGCAAAATGGGCTGTACGTTCTGCGCAACGGGCAAAAGCGGTTTTTCAAGGAATCTTGCGCCGTCCGAAATGCTCGCCCAGATACAGTCCGCACAGAAGGATCTCGATATACGCATATCAAATATCGTGCTTATGGGAATGGGCGAACCGCTTGATAATTATGACAATGTGATCAAATTCCTGAAGCTTGTATCAAGCGATGAAGGTCTTAATATAGGCATGAGGCATATTTCACTATCGACATGCGGCCTTGTAAACAGGATATACGATCTCGAAAAGGAGAATATGCAGCTTACGCTTTCCGTATCGCTCCATGCTCCGAATAACGAGATCAGGAGCAGAACAATGCCTGTAAACAAGCGTTACCCCATAGAGGAGCTGCTTAAAGCATGCAGGCACTATGCGAATGCAACAGGGAGAAGGATCTCATTTGAATACGCAATGATAAGCGGAGTTAACGACTCCGACGAGTGCGCAAGAGAGCTTGGGCAGCGATTGAAAGGAATGTTATGTCACGTCAATCTTATTCCCGTTAATAATGTAGAAGGGAATAATTATATAAAAAGCAAAATAGACAGACAAAAGCGATTTATAGAAATATTGTCGAAATATTCTATTACAGCAACTGTACGCAGAACGCTTGGTTCGGACATCAATGCGTCATGCGGACAGCTCAGACGAAAAACAATTTCAGATGATATATAAAGCAAAGGAGGAATAAAATTGCAATTATTTTTTAAAACCGATGTAGGATTAGTCAGAGAAACTAACCAGGACGCCTGCAAACTCGGAAAAATATCCGATACCGAAGCGTGGGCAGCCGTTTGTGATGGAATGGGCGGTGCCAACGGCGGCAGCGTTGCAAGCAGCGAAGCTGTCGAAGAGATCGGCAGATATATCGAGCAGGAGTATCGCAGCGACATGACCGAAGACGAGCTTGCCGATATGGCGGAGCTTGCAGTTGATTCTGCCAATACAAAAGTTTTTGAGATGGCATGCGCAAATCCCGAGCTTGAGGGCATGGGCACTACTGTCGAGCTTGCATTTGTTAAGGGAGAAAAAGTGTTTGTTGTCCATGCGGGCGACAGCAGAGTATACCTTGCGCAGAACGATACAATAGTGCAGGTCACTCACGATCACTCTCTTGTGCAGCAGATGGTAGACATAGGTGAGATCACCCCCGAGGAAGCAAGAGTACATCCTCGCAGGAACTTCATCACCAGAGCGCTCGGCATAGATCCCGAACTCTGGACAGATATACTGGAGAAGCCTTTTACTAAAGGAAGTACGCTTGTTCTCTGTTCCGACGGTTTGACAAATTACATTGAACAGGATGAACTCCTTGAGGTTATCAAGGCTACAGAACCCGAAAAACTGGCAGACGCATTGGTTCAGATAGCGCTTGACAGAGGCGGCGGAGATAACGTAACAGTCGCAGTTGTTGTTAATGACTGATCGTAAAGAAATGTGTGTAATTAACTGAAGAAAAGGAGAGAACGAAATGGCTGAAGATAAATACGTTGGCAAAAGACTCGACGGCCGTTATGAGATCAGTGAGATAATCGGCGACGGCGGTATGGCCGTAGTATATAAAGCCTGGGATACACAGGATGAAATGCCTGTTGCTATCAAGGTGCTCCGTGAAGAATATATCGATAATGATGAGTTTATAAGACGCTTTAAGGATGAATCAAAAGCTATTGCTGTATTGTCTCATCCCAATATAGTTAAAGTGTATGACGTCAGCTTCGGCGACAGAATGCAGTACATTGTAATGGAGTATATCGACGGTATCACGCTCAAGGATTATATCGAGAGATGCGGGTCGATAAGTGTCAAGGATACCATTCACTTTATTGTTCAGATACTCCGCGCTTTGCAGCATGCTCACGATAAGGGCATTATCCACAGGGATATTAAGCCGCAGAATATCATGCTGCTTGAGGACGGCACTATCAAGGTTACGGATTTCGGTATTGCAAGATTCTCAAAGAACAATACAAAATCCATGACCATGACTAATAAGGCTATCGGTTCGGTACACTATGTATCGCCCGAACAGGCGCGCGGCGAACCTACGGACGCAAAGTCCGATCTGTACTCTCTCGGCGTAATGATGTATGAGATGCTTACCGGAAAGCTGCCATTTGACGCAGACAATGCCGTTTCGGTAGCGATCATGCAGCTGCAGTCCGACCCCGAACCGCCCAGAAAGATCAATCCCGATATTCCTGTCGGACTTGAAGAGATAATCATAAAAACAATGCAGAAAGACCCGAAGAAGAGGTACCGTTCTGCAGGCGATATGCTTTCGGATATTTATAAATTCCGTAAGAATCCCGATATTAAGTTTAATTTCTCATATGACAGCGTTGACAGTGCGCCGGTATCGACACCTGTAAGCCCTGTAAGAAAAATCAATATCAAAGACGATGACGATAAGGACAACGACGATTGGGATAATGATGACGATGAAGAAAAGGGCACATCTCCGCTTGTTCAGATCATCATAGGCTCGGTGATTGCATTTATTGCGGTGTGTCTTGTGTTCCTGGTTCTTGCTGTGTTCAAGGGCTTCAGCAACAACTCGACTACCGACGTGCTTGTCCCGAATCTGATCGGTCTTAATTTTAACGACGTAAATAAAGATAAGGTTACTTATAACTTTAAGTGGGACGTTACAAATATTTACGACGCGGATAAGCCTTTGGATATTATCCTCAACCAGAATCCCCAGCCCTCCGAAAAGAAGATCAAGGAAGGTTCGACTATCCAGCTTACCGTAAACAGTGAGGAAACTACGATCAACCTGCCGTATGTAGACGGACGAACAAAGGACGACGCAGTCGCAAAGATAAAATCCGCTAATCTTATTCCCGAGGTTCTGATGGTTCTCGATAATCAGACTGCCGAGGGCTACGTCAAGCAGACATATCCTCTTGCGGGCAGCAAGATAACTATCGGCTCTACCGTTAAGATATATGTCAGCAAGAAAGCCGGCGAGGCAAAAGTCGAGATACCTAATCTTGTTGGTCTGACTCTTTCGGAGGCTCAGGCAAAGATTTCCGAAGCAGGACTCAACTATAACGGATTCGAGTATATGGAAAGCAGTGTTGCCAAGGATAAGATCGTTGCCCAGAATCCCCTCAGAGGAGCGAAGGTAAACAAGGGTACGAACGTATCCGTTATTCTTTCGGAGGGTCCGCCGAGAAATGTAACGCTTTCACAGGCTGTCGATCTTCCCGATGAGATCAGTTCTTCGCTTAAATTCGAGGTTATTATTGACGGCGAGATAGACGAGACATACACAAAGACTATCGTTCCCAAGTATGCAAGACAGTATACGCTCACTGTTTCCAGGATGAGTACAGTCGGCGCTATTCAGGTTGTAGTTGCGCTCAACGATCAGACTTACCGCGTGTATAAATTCGACTTCTCGAACAGCACTGTTTCAACCGTAGAATCGTACAACTTCGAGCTTGATACCGATACGGAGACAGAAACAGAAACAGATACCGAAACGGATACCGAAGACACCGAGAATGAATATGACTCCGAGTACGACGATGATGAAACGGACAGCGATTCCGTAAGCTCGGGCGACGAATCGCCTTCATCCGAATATATTGATGATTATTCATCCGAGTACGACGGTGATTATTCCGGTGACGATTCCGGGGAATCAGAGGAAGAATCATGGTAATGTCTCATATTGAAGGCATCATATTAAAATCAATCGGCGGTTTCTATTATGTAGAAGCCGCCGAAACGATATATGAATGCAAGGCAAGGGGTACTTTCCGCAAAAAAGGAATAAAGCCTGTTGCGGGCGACAGAGTAAAAATATCGGTACCCGATAGCGGTTACTGCGCTGTCGAAGAGGTGTGTCAGCGTAAGAACAGTATTATAAGACCTCCGCTTGCAAATATTGATACGCTTGTGATTGTGGTTTCGACATGCGAGCCGTCTCCCAATACGCTTGTTATAGATAAGATGACTGCGTGCGCCGTAAATAAAGGTATCGAGCCGGTGATCGTGATCTCAAAGTGCGATCTTTCATCTCCCGAACCGCTTGCGAAGATCTATTCCATGACGGGAATTAAAACAATAGAATTTTCGTCTGTTGATAACAGGGGCGTAGAGGAGATAAGAAAGCTGCTTCCCGATAAGCTTACCGCTTTTACAGGCAATTCCGGTGTGGGCAAATCCACTCTGCTGAATGCGCTTTTCCCCAAGCTTAATCTTTCGACAGGGGAGATCAGCGAAAAACTCGGGCGCGGAAGACATACTACCCGTTCGGTTGAGCTGTTTAAAACCGAAGGCGGATATGCTGCCGATACTCCGGGGTTTTCTACAGTTGATCTGGAGAGGTACGAAGTAATAGATAAAGACGATCTGAAATTTGCATTTCCCGAATTTGAAGAATATCTCGACAAATGCAGGTTCAGTACATGCAGTCATACCTGTGAGAAAGGTTGCGCAATAGTTGAGGCGGTGAAAAACGGAGAAATAAATCCGTCAAGACATCAGAGCTATATTGCGATGTACAACGAAGTAAAGGATCTGAAAAAATGGGAACAGTAAATAATCGCTGCGTAATAATATCTGCTTCGCCGACAGCGGACAAAAATTTCATCTTATCGCAGATCCGCAAAAACGATTACATTATTTGTGCCGACGGCGGCGCAGATAAGCTGTGCGGAACGGGAATCGTTCCCGATATGATAGTAGGCGATCTCGATTCTTCAAAAAACTACAGCGAATTCAAAAACACAAAATTTGTTGTTCTGAACGTGATGAAAGACGATACCGATACTATGCACTGCGCCGAAACCGGGCTGAAAATGGGATTTAAACATTTTTTGATACTGGGTGCGACGGGCGGGCGTCTTGACCATACTCTCGGTAATCTGTCCGTACTTCTTTATTTGCATAAACATGGCGCAGAGGGTATAATATCCGATGAGTTTTCGAGAACATCCCTGCTTAAAAACGGTACAAACGAGATCACGGGCGTCGAGGGCAAAACAGTATCGGTAATGCCTTTTGCGTGCGAAAGCGCAACGCTTACTTATCTTGGATTGAAGTATGCGATGGACAGGGGAACGGTTACTGTTGATTATCCCTATACTATAAGCAACGAGGCGGAAGGCGACAGGGTGTGTATAACGCTCCACAGCGGAACAGCACTGCTTATAATATCGGACAAGAAATATTGATCAAAATAAGAAACCGCTTTTCACATTTTTTTGACTTCTGTATATAATGTACTATACAAAAAAAGGAGGCGGAGAAAATGTGCCGCAGCAGATGTGTGCAAAAATGCGCCTTGGCTTTTGCGGGCGGATTGATAATCTCGTCATTTACAGACGGAGGGGCATTTCTGTTCTTTGCAGGAGTTGCTGTGATAATACTTACCCTCTGCCTGAAAAATTGCTGTTAGGAGGCCTTTCCATGAAGTTCGTAGTAATTGATAATCCTAAGTTTTTCGGTTTCTTTCTCAGGAAGATGTTTGGAATAAAAAAGTTAAAAAACGACAACAGTTGACCTTCGGCTTATCCGGCAGGTGGGAAAGCAACAAGTCGCCCGATGAATTTTCGGGTGGCTTTTTTGTTAAAAAAATAAAAATCTTGTTACAGGCTATCAAGAAAATATTGCCTTTTCGCTTATTAAGTAATATAATAATAAAAGCAATACTCTTTTCGGGAGGAAACAACAGTGGATAATTATTTCAGACGCACATGGGCGCAAATTAACCTAAACAGAATAGAACACAATTATAATATTATCAGAAAACAACTCTCAGACGATACAAAGCTGTGCTGCGTAATAAAAGCAGACGCTTACGGTCACGGCGCGCCGGAGTTTGCCGAGATTTACGAAACACTCGGTGCAGACTTTTTTGCGGTGTCGAATCTTGAAGAAGCTTTGCAGCTTCGTATAGGCGGAATAAAATTGCCGATACTTATATTGGGTTATACGCCCGCAAGCTACGCAAAAGAGCTTGCAGATAATAATATTTCTCAGGCTATACTCTCTTTGGACTACGCAAGGGAACTCTCACGCAGCGCAGAACAGTTAGGTGTAACTGTCAAATCTCATATCAAGATCGACACGGGCATGAGCCGAATAGGCATTATGTGTCAGGATATACAAAGAGACAATGCCAAAGACGAGATAATGAGCATTTTTTCGCTTGATAATCTTGACATCGAGGGCATCTTTACTCATTTTGCCGTGTCCGACGAAAAAGCAGAGGGAGAGCAGTACACCCTTCATCAGATAGAATGCTTTGAGTCTGTTATCAACATGCTGAGAGATAACGGCATAGATACCGATAAGCTCATCAAGCACTGTTCAAACAGCGCTGCGATCATGGACTATAAATCAGCCCGTATGGATATGGTCAGAGCAGGTATTATTCTGTACGGTCTCTCGCCGTCGTCAAAGCTCAAGGGTCAGATTGATCTCAAACCCGCTATGGAGATAAAATCCGTAGTTGCCCATATCAAAGAAATCGAACCCGGTACTACGATCAGTTACGGCAGAACTTTTGAAGCAAAGAAAAAAATGAAAATAGCTACTGTTCCGATAGGCTATGCCGACGGTTATATACGCAGTCTCGCAAAAGATGCATATATGCTTATCAAAGGCAAAAGAGCGAAGGTTGTCGGCAGGATATGTATGGATCAGTGTATGATAGATATTACCGATATTGACGGCGTCAAGGTAGGGGATACCGTAACGGTAGTCGGAAGATCGGGCAAAGACGAGATCTCTATGGACGACGTTGCTTCATGGACAGGTACGATCAATTACGAGGTAGTTTGTTTGGTAGGAAAACGTGTTCCGAGAGTATATGTCAGAGATAAAGAAGTCACGGCAGTAACAAGTCTGATTGATTAAAGGAGTATAGAAATGACGCTTTTGGTTGTAGACGGCAACAGCATAGTGAACCGTGCGTTTTACGGTATCAAACTGCTGTCAACGAAGGACGGACAGTTTACGAATGCGATATACGGCTTTTTGACTATGCTTGACAAGATTAAGGAAGTATCGAATCCCGATTCCGTTGCGATAGCATTCGATCTTAAAGCCCCGACTTTTCGTCATAAGGCATATGACGGTTATAAAGCAAACAGAAAGGGCATGCCGCCCGAGCTTGCCTCTCAGATGCCTGTTCTCAAAGAGCTGCTTAAAACTCTCGGTTATAAGCTTGTAGAATGTGAAGGCTTTGAAGCCGATGATATTCTCGGCACTCTTGCGTACCAGTGTGACAAGAGAGGGGACAGATGTGTTATCGCAACAGGTGACAGAGATTCTCTCCAGCTTGTATCGGATAATGTCACCGTGCGCCTTGCCGCTACAAAAATGGGCAAAGCAGAAGCCGTACTTTATGATACTGAAAAAATAAAAGAGGAGTACGGCGTTACACCTGAGCAGCTTATCGACATCAAAGCGCTTCAGGGCGACACTTCCGACAATATACCCGGAGTAGCGGGTATAGGAAAAAAGGGCGCCGGAGACCTCATTCAAAAATACGGTTCGATAGATCAAATTTACGATAACATAGATACCATTGACGTCAAGCCTGCTATGAGAGCAAAGCTTATCGCAGGAAAAGAAAGCGCATATTTAAGCAAAATGCTCGGCACAATATCACGCGAAGCTCCGATAGACTGTGATCTTTCTCATTACACCGTTGCGCCAGTTGACGCAGATGAAGCGGTCAGAAAGCTTGCAAAGCTCGAGCTGTTCTCACTTATAAAGAAATGGGATCTCAAAAGCGGCGTGAGCATTTCCGAAGTACAAACTGTAAGCGAAGAAAAGCTCCCCGAGATCGAAACAGAACCCGATACCGATAAACTGTATTCGGAAATATCGGGATCGAATAAAGCGTACTTTATTGCAGATACCGATAAATCGGGCGCGGTAATACTGTATGTATATACTAAAGATAAGCTGTGTATCATTACGGACGAAGCAAAGGCGAGGGATTTTCTGCTTAAAATGCTTGCCGATGATTCTGTTTCAAAATACACCGCCGAAAGCAAGAAGCTGTTTGCTTTTGCCGAGAAGTACGGCGTTGATGTTCGGAATATTGCTATGGACATACAGCTTGCGGCGTATATACTTAACCCTTCCGCAAGTTCATATGACACAAACAGACTGATGGATGAGTATTCCGTCGGTATAAAGTATTATGACGATTCTCTGATGTATGTCAGTGAGTTTGCGTCAAACGCAGCATTCCTTCCAAAGCTGTGCGATATACTTGAAACGAAGCTTTCCGGGAACGGACAGATTGATCTTCTCAGAAATATCGAAATTCCGCTCGCACGTGTGCTTGCAAGTATGGAAACATATGGCTTCCATGTCGATAAAGACGAGATAGAAAAGTACGGCGCTATGCTCGGAGAGAAAATTACAGAACTGCAAAAAAACATCTACGAAGCCGTAGGGTACGAATTCAATATAAATTCGCCCAAACAGCTCGGAGAAGCTTTGTTTGAAAAACTCGGGCTTCCGTCATCGAAAAAGACCAAGAGCGGATATTCCACCAATGCCGAGGTTCTTGAAGGACTCAGATATGCGCACCCCGCAATTGATATGATACTTGAATACAGATCGCTGTCTAAGCTGAAATCCACATACTGTGACAGTCTGGCAAAAGTAACCGACGACAAGGGAAGAATACATTCCGTGTTCAATCAGACCGAAACGAGAACAGGCAGAATTTCTTCGCTTGAACCCAATCTGCAGAATATACCCGTCAGAACCGAAGTCGGCAGAGAACTCAGAAGATTCTTCACAGCTGAAGACGGCTGGACGCTTGCAGACGCCGATTATTCACAGATCGAACTGCGAGTACTTGCCCATATCGCAAACGACAGCGAGATGATAAACGCTTTCAAAGACGGCACCGATATTCATACTGTTACAGCCTCTCAGGTGTTTGATATGCCTGTCGAGATGGTCACCTCGGGAATGCGAACAAAGGCGAAGGCTGTAAATTTCGGCATAGTGTACGGCATTGGTGCGTTTTCACTTGCCAAGGATATAGGAGTTTCCCGAAAAGAAGCAGAAAACTATATCAAAGCTTATCTGAGGCACTACAGCGGTGTAGATAAGTATATGAAAGCCGTAGTTGAGCAAGCCAAAGACAAGGGATATGTCGATACCATGTTCGGCAGAAGGCGTTATCTGCCCGAACTTGCGTCGTCTAACTTCAATATGCGATCGTTCGGAGAAAGAGTTGCAAGGAATATGCCTATTCAGGGAACAGCCGCCGATATTATCAAAATAGCCATGATAAGAGTATACGACAGGCTGAAAGCCGAGAACATGAAAGCAAGGCTTATTCTGCAGGTACACGACGAGCTGATCGTCGAAGCGCCGATCGAGGAGTCCGAAAAGGCAGCGGCAATTCTCAAAGAAGAAATGGAAAATGCTGTTTCGCTGAGTGTTCCTCTCACGGCAGACGCACATATCGGCAAAACATGGTACGACGCAAAAGGGTAGAACGGGTGAATAAAAATGTATAAAAGACTTCTTGATTTTATCGCATATATTGATGAAAAAACTCAGCAGGATAAACTCTCGGCTATGACAGAAAAAGAGAAAGAAGCCCTTACAAGAGTTCTGCTGACTCAGATACAGTTCTTCCAGCACGAGAGATTCATACATCTTATCGTTATGTCGCTGTTCGCAGTAATATCAATAATTGTTCTGGTTGCGTTGATATACTTCAGAACGCTTTCTATGCTGCTGCTGTTTGTAATGCTTCTGGTGCTTTTGTTCCCATATATTATTCATTATTATCATCTTGAAAACGGAACACAGAAGCTTTATACATATTACGACAAGATAATCGGTGCGAAATTCGGAGATAAAGAATAGTCCATTAATAAAAATATTACACCCTATTAATTTGATATTAAAACAATGTTGACAAATTGTAACAATAATGTTATAATTGTTTTATGTATAGATTTTTTATGAGAGGGTGTATTTGTTTTGAAAAAAAACGGTTCGGCAGTTCCAGAGATTTTACAGATCAAAGGCTATAAATATCGCGCTCAGATGCTTATCGGCGGAGTAATAATACTGATTATTTTATTGCTTATAATTATCGGTATTTTCCATGGTATTGCATCACTTTTCAAGGGTAAAGACAAATCTTCGGATATTGATACCATGACCGATACTACTGTATCCGATTCGGTTCAGTCGGTACCCGTTATTGTCAACAGTGCCGTTGTTCAGAGCACTCCGCAGCCGGAGACAGATACAAACACGGATACTCAGACAGAGTCAAAAGCGTACAAGTTCGACGCAGACGACAAGCTTATAATTGATACCGACACCCTTGACGGAAAGAAAGCCGTTGCCTTGACATTTGACGACGGTCCCGGCGAGTACACCGAGAGACTTATCACCGGACTAAACGAGAGAGGTGTAAAAGCCACTTTCTTCATGTGCGGCGAGTGTGTAAGCAAATATCCCAATGCCGTTAATATGATGGTCGAAGGCGGTCATCAGATAGGCAACCATACAAACAACCACACCGATATAACGGGGATTTCCATTCAGGAGATGAATAGTCAGATACAAATGACAGATGATGCGATCAGTAATGCCTGCGGACATGTATCAACTGCATTCCGTCCGCCTTATGGTTCTCATAGCGCATCAACGGACGCTGCTATAACCGATAAAACTATTGCGCTTTGGTCGCTTGATTCACTTGACTGGCAGTCGCGCGACGCTGAGGCTGTCAGAGATGTTGTGGTCAATAATGTCTGGGACGGAGATATAATACTTCTCCATGATATTTATGATACCACTGTTGACGGCGCTTTGATGATAGTTGACGAGCTTCAGAGTCAGGGATATGTTTTTGTTACCGTAGACGAGCTTCTTACAAGATACGGTTACCCCATAGAACGCGGTTCTGCTCACAATTCGCAGTTTGCCGTATATGAAACCAATTCTCCTCATGCCGCAGAATATCAGGCGGAGATAGACGAAAGGATTCGCAAAGAAGAGGAGGCGCGTGCAGCGAGTGAGGCTGCGGCAGCATTCTATGATTCGGACTCAGAAAAGACTAATTCCGATACCGCAAATGCTTCCTCCGATACTGCGAGCGTAACTTCCGAGACTGCATATTACAACGAAGAAGAATATTAACAGTACTTTTAAGGCAATTCATTCCTATGTCAACATTGACGTCGCATGAGTTGCCTTTATTTTTATGTGCTGCTCCTGCATAGAACTGACAGATAACGGCATATCAAAAATATTGTAAAAAAAGTTGCATAGTTGTACGCTACTTAGGTTCTTTTCGTGGGGATTAATTAGGGGTGTTTTTCTCGGTACTCCTGCGTACACATTTAGGGTAACTGCAAACACGGTGTAACCCTCAATTATACATAGGTACACATATATATTATGTGAGATCATGATATGTATACAGAGTTGTTCAGATTTTGAACAACTGCATGGTCAACAGCAGGGACACCACTACTGAAAGAGAAAAACTTTGCCGCTTCGTCCGCCTCGCCCTTGTGGGGCGGGCAGCCACGCGGCTGCAGGCGTTATGCGAACATAGTTTGTATGAACTACAGTTTTTTTGCCCGCGTCACACGTTTTCTCTGTAAGAGGTTTTGAGTATGAGGTCGACAAGCGTCGGGTATGCACCCGCGGGCATTTCGCGAACATAGTATGTGTTAACTACATTTTTTTGCCCGCGTCCAAAATTATCGGTGTGAGAGATGTTTGCATCAAAGGTCGACAAGCGTCGGGCAGTACGCGAACATGAATGAAGGATATTACTGCTGTATTGCCCGCGTCATGCAATCTCATCGTAAGATAGGTTGAGGCGAATGTCGCCGGACACAGGGAAGAGGTTATTCGTGCCGGAATGCTGTGTATGTCACAGGTAATTGTTTTTTGTAATATCATTTCCGAATCTTCTGCATATTATGTAAAAGGTAAAGTGTGGGTGTATCCTAAGTCTGCAGCCGTTCGTTATGATCGGTTACAGGTATGTGTCGGAGCGGATACACCGAACCTTGCCACAATATGCGAAAGGACTGAATTTCTTGGCACAATTTACGAACCAGGCACAGCTTACCTACAACAATACAGTTGCCGTATCTAACCTTGCCGTAGGCGAAATACAGGATGTTTTGTCGGTTACAAAGACAGCCGTCAGCGATGTGTACACAGCAAATGATTCGGTGTCATACGTGATCAATATCATCAATTCGGGCAATACCGATCTTACAAACCTTACGCTGACAGATGATCTCGGAGCTTACACCATTGATACAAATACTTTTGTACCTCTGACATACTCCGAGAATAGTCTGCGTTATTTCCGCAACAACATGCTGCAGCCGTCGCCTAATGTTGCGCAAGGCGATAGTCTGACAATAACGGGCTTCACTGTACCTGCAGGCGGTTCTGCGACCTTTGTCTATGAGACGCATACCAACGAATTTACCCCTCTGCAGCCCGACAGCGTCATCACAAACACGGCGACCCTTACGGGCAATCTGACTACCGTTACTGCCGAGGAGACTGTCAGTGTCAGCAGCGAACCCGATCTCTCGATCTCGAAGTCGATCTCACCGGTTCCCGTAATGGAGAACGGAACGGTAACCTATACCTTTGTTATCCAGAACACAGGTAACAGCCCGGTAACAGGCGGAGCCGTTATCACGGATACATTTAACCCGATCATATCCAACATTACGGCAGTATTTAACGATACTCCGTGGGTTCAGGGCGTAGACTACAGCTACGATCAGTCTACGGGTGTGTTTATCTCGGGCAGCGACAGAGTTACGGTGGACGCCGCTACGTACAGTCAGGATACGACAACAGGTGTTGTGAACGTTACGCCGGGAACATCTACCCTTGTTATCACGGGTACAATATAAAATACAAACAATACAAACGAAAAGCCTCCCCAATCGAACGGGGAGGCAATCCGTGTGTTTAGGAAGCATCAAATTATGACTACTGTAATTTTCTCGTTTAATAAGCATTTTTCTTGCTTGGACTTATTATACTACAGACTAAATAAAAAAGCAATACTTTTTTGAAAAAAAATATATATTTTTGTTTTCTTTTTGAGATTCTTGATTTTATACAAAAGCCGTCCCGAAAAATCACAACAAATCCGGAATACATACAACAGCTTGTAACCACATATCGTATGTCTGAGAGTATTACACAGACATATATACCCGAATAAGTGCGCTCTCAGTCGTCTTATGGATAGATTTTTTGGTCAGGTATGCCAAGATTTGTTACACAATACCTCATTAATGTTTCAAGGATTATGGTTAAAATTGAGTAATAAGAATTAAAGATAACAAATTATTAATTTTTTATCAAAAAAGTGAATAATCACTTGAAATGCACATTCAAATATTGTACAATATAATCATAGTTGTACATAAGGAGGAAACTATGATATGTCCACAAGTTTAACTGATAAGTATTTATCGGGTTTTATGAGTAATGAGGAACTTGACAACATCTCGGCTCAGGTTAAAGCGGCGCACGAAGCGCTTCATACCGGAACAGGCGCAGGCAATGATTTTATCGGATGGCTCACTCTCCCCACGGATTACGACAAGGAGGAGTTTGCAAGAATCAAGGCTGCAGCAGAAAGGATCAAAAAGAATACCGATGTATTTGTAGTTATCGGTATCGGCGGGTCTTATCTCGGCGCAAGAGCAGCGATAGAGTTTTTGAGATCGCCGAACTATAATGCACTGAAAAAGGATACTCCGGACATCTATTATACAGGCAACAGCATCAGTTCAACGGCTCTTGCCGAGCTTCTTGAAATATGCGAAGGCAGAGACGTATCTATCAATATGATTTCAAAGTCGGGTACTACAACAGAGCCCGCTATCGCTTTCAGAGTATTCAGAAAGCTTCTTGAACAGAAGTACGGCAAAGAGGGCGCAAAGGAGAGAATCTTCTGCACCACGGACAAAGCACACGGTACGCTTAAAGCTCTTGCAGACACCGAAGGATACGAAACATTTGTTGTTCCGGATAATGTCGGGGGCAGATACTCTGTACTCACTGCTGTAGGTCTTTTGCCGATAGCCGTTTCGGGTGCAGACATCGACGCACTAATGGCAGGCGCTGCAAAGGCACAGGCAGACTTTGACAATCCCGTTCTTCAGACGAACGACTGCTATAAGTATGCCGCTATCAGAAACGTTCTCTATGCAAAGGGCTACACAACAGAGATTCTCGTTTCTTATGAGCCTGCATTCACAATGATGTCCGAATGGTATAAGCAGCTTTACGGCGAGAGTGAAGGCAAAGACAACAAGGGTATTTTCCCGGCTGCCGTTACGTTCTCTACGGATCTTCATTCCATGGGTCAGTACATTCAGGAGGGAAGAAGAAACCTCTTCGAGACTGTTGTTTCGATTGAAAAGCCAAAGAAGGAGATCATGATCGAGACTGACCCCGATAACGTTGATAAGCTGAACTTCCTGTCGGGCAAAGGTATGTCTTTTGTTAACCGTAAGGCTTTTGAGGGTACTATACTCGCTCATAACGACGGCGGTGTTCCCAATATTGTACTCAATGTTCCCGAAATGACGGAAACCGAACTTGGTTATCTCATTTACTTCTTCGAGAAAGCTTGCGCTATCAGCGGTTATCTTCTCGGCGTTAATCCGTTTAACCAACCCGGTGTCGAGAGTTACAAGAAAAACATGTTTGCACTGCTCGGTAAGCCCGGCTATGAAGATGCAAAAGCTGCACTTGAAGCAAGACTTGGTTAACATAAATTCAGTATCTGAAAGGTACGTTTAATATTTTTTATCTTGAAAGGAATGGTAACAATGGTAACTTTACTTATCGGAAGAAAAGGTTCCGGAAAGACAAAAAGACTTATTGATGAGGCAAATGCTGCTGTAAAGAGTTCTGACGGCTGCGTAGTAGTTGTTGAGAAAGGCTCTAAGCTTACATATGACCTCACACACAAGGCACGCCTTATTGATTCCGACGCATATAAGATTTCGGGTTATGAGGCACTTTACGGTCTCCTCAGCGGCGTATGCGCAGGCAACTACGATGTAACCGATATTTTCGTAGATTCAACCTTTAAGATCGCAGGCAGCAACGGCGATGCTCTTAAAGCATTCGTAGATAAGCTTAACTTCCTTGCAGAAGAAGCAAATACTTCTATCACACTTTTGATCTCTTCTTCAAAGGATGAGCTTCCTACAGATATTAATGCGACTCTCGAGGAGCTTTAATTCTGTGATTTCCAAAGATAAAACGGGCAGGATTCTTTTCTGCCTGTTTTCTTTTTCAGTAAAAATTTGTGAAATAGTACCTTGCTATATAAATTTAAAAAAGAGTTTATATATTATTATTAACATATTTCCATGATAAATTATGTACTAATTGTGAAAAATTGCATTAAAAAATGACTGATATTGTCATATTCAAAAAATAAAAACTACTTCTCAGTATCTGATCTGAAAAATTGTGATATAATAATATTTATCAAAGCTTGAAGTTGAAATATAAAGATTAACATTTGATACATCATAGACTTTTACATAATTTGTTATAAACGAAAGCGTTTTATGCGATATAAAAGAATTTATATTAAATTTTAAGCTTTAAACAAACATGAAAAAGAGGAGTGATGTATATGTTATTAACACACATAAGAATTAGGACCATTGAGAATAACGGAAAGAGAATGGTCGGAGTTGTAAGTCTTACTTTAGATGATATGATAGTTGTACACGATGTGAAGATTCTCATCAATGAAGACGGACTTTTCCTTGCGATGCCAAGCAGAATGAAAAAGAACGGAACTTTCTCGGATATTGTTCATCCGATCAGAAAAGATGTAAGAACAGCAATAGAGAAAATCGTATTTGAAGGTTACCGCTATATGACCGAACAAAACCTTACAGCACTTGATCTGTATCCGGTTTCCGAAAAAGCAGATATGACCGAACAAGTCTACGAAGATTTTGAAATTCGTGACGACAGTAATTATGCAGAATAATAATTTGCGCTGTAAAAGATTGAAGTAGTTACACTTCGATTTTTTACAGCGCTTTTTTGAAATACGAGGACACGGCCGTATGAAATTGTGGCTCAATCCCAAATTTTGTGTAAACACCAAACTCGGTGCAAAACAAAAACAAAATATATA
>CADBRK010000030.1 GCA_902797065.1 uncultured Ruminococcus sp. | reverse complement strand
GGGAGAGCTTGCCGATTTTACAAGCTTTTCGTTCCATGCAGTCAAGAATTTCACCACAGCCGAGGGCGGCGCACTTGCATGGAAGCCTATCGGCGGATTTGAAGGCAAGGATATAAAGAAAACCCTTGCACTGCTTGCGTGTCACGGGCAGGACAGAGCGTTTAAGCCCGAAGGCGAGAAGCCTTTCTGGGAATACGATATTGTTTACACCGGCTACAAGCACAATATGACAGATATTCTTGCTTCTATCGGTCTTGTTCAGCTTGACAGAGCAGACGAGATCCTCTCAAAGCGCAGATATATAGTTGACCGCTATAACAAAGCGTTTTCGGGTATAGAAGGCGTAGAGTTCCTTAATCATTTTAAAACGATCGGTTCAAGCATGCATTTGTATATGGTTCGTTTTCCGGGAAAAGGCGAAAACTTCCGTAACGAGTTTATGGACAGAATGCTCGAAAAAGGTGTTGCAACAAACGTCCACTACAAACCCCTTCCGCTCCACACCGCATATAAGAACCTCGGATTCGACATTTCGGATTATCCCAATGCGTATGAGATGTATAAAAACGAAGTTTCACTTCCGCTGTTTACGCTGCTTTCTGATGAACAGATAGACTATATTATAGAAAAGTTTAAAGAAACATGCAAAGAAATGCTGTAATCCGACGAAATATCAATATAATTTCAATAATAAAAGTAACAGTATTGAAAACTTTATTGACGAAAAAACTCTGATATGATACTATATTTGAGTAAAATTATAAAAACTCATTATCGGACGTGACAGATCGTCTGATTTTATGAGCGTTCAGGAGGATAAGAATTATGATCAAAATGAAGAAGATTCTTGCCGCAGCTCTTGCAGTAGTTATGTGTATGGCTATTGTCGGCTGTGATAAGAAAGATGACACCGCTGCACCTGCAGATTCAGCAGCAGATTCTGTTGTTTCATCCGTTGAACAGACACCCGCAACAGAGGATAATGCCGATAAAGCAGATGAAAAAACAACAAAGACTACACTTGTTATGGCTACAAACGCATCTTTCCCGCCGTATGAGTACTATGAGAACGAGAAGATCGTAGGTATCGACGCAGAGATCGCAGAGCTTATCGCAGAAAAACTCGGTTTGACTCTCGAAATCAAAGACATGGAGTTCGGCTCGATAATCGGCGCAGTTCAGACAGGTACTGTTGATATTGGCATGGCAGGTATGACAGTGACCGAGGAGCGTCTTGTAACAGTAGATTTCTCCGATTCTTACGCTACCGCAGTACAGGCTATCATTGTTAAAGAAGGCAGTGATATTCAGACTGCAGATGATCTCCAGGGCAAGAAGATCGGCGTTCAGGAGAGTACAACAGGCGACATCTACGCAACAGGTGATTTCGGTGATGAGAATCTTAAGAGATTCAGCAAGGGCAACGACGCAGTTGCAGCGCTTGCTTCGGGTATCGTAGATGCAGTTATAATTGATAACGAGCCTGCAAAGAACTATGTTGCCGCTAACGATGGACTGAAGGTTCTTGATACATCTTATGCAGAAGAAGAGTATGCGATCGCTGTCAACAAGGACAACACAGATCTTAAGGAGAAGATCAATGCTGCTCTTGCCGAGCTTAAGGCTGACGGAACAATCGACAAGATCGTTGCTAAGTACATTCCCGAGAAATAATGCAGAAGTATCTGTATTTCGGATAATTAAACTGATCGACGGGGCTACATAACGTAGTCCCGTTTTAGCAGAAGGAGAAAAACTCATGAATCTTGCAATGATTAACGGTTTTGATGAATGGTTCTCGAAATTTAAGGAACGCTTTATCAACGACTTCATCACCGATAACCGTTGGAAATACCTCTGGAACGGTTTGGGTGTAACAATGAAAATAACTCTCGGTGCTCTGGTGCTGGGTATTCTGCTCGGATTTCTTGTGGCGGCTGTACGCTCGACGCACGACAAGACAGGCAAGCTTAAAATACTTAATGCGATCTGCCGTGTTTACCTTACGGTTATCAGAGGAACACCTGTTGTCGTACAGCTTATGATAACATACTTTGTAATTCTTGCGCCTCTCGGAGTAAACGAGATTATAGTCGCAATATGCGCTTTCGGAATAAACTCGGGCGCTTATGTTGCCGAGATAGTCCGCGCAGGTATTATGTCTATAGATAACGGTCAGTTCGAGGCAGGCCGTTCTCTCGGTTTCAATTATCCTCAGACGATGTACCTGATTATTCTTCCTCAGGCATTCAAGAATATCCTCCCCGCGCTTTGCAACGAGTTTATCGTTCTGCTTAAAGAAACTTCCGTTGCAGGTTACGTTGCGCTGCAGGATCTCACAAAGGGCGGCGATATTATCAGAGGAAGAACCTTCGACGCATTCCTGCCGCTGATCGCAGTCGCTCTGATTTATCTTGTAATAGTTATGATACTTACAAAGCTTGTATCTATGCTGGAAAGGAGATTGAGGAACAGTGACCATTAAGAAAGAATCTCTTGACAAAAAGCCCGAAAGAGAGTGCCTTATCGAGGTAAATAATCTTGAAAAGCACTACGGTGACATTCGTGCGCTTGACGGCATAAATACAAAGATATACAAGGGCGAGGTTGTTGTTATAATCGGTCCTTCGGGTTCGGGTAAATCTACTTTTCTTCGCTCTCTGAATCTCCTTGAACTTCCCACAGGCGGAGATATTATCTTCGAGGGTGTGAATATGCTCGATAAATCTGTCGATATAAACAAGCATCGCCAGAAAATGGGTATGGTATTCCAGCACTTTAATCTTTTCCCTCATATGACTATCATGAGGAATATCACAGTTGCGCCGATCAAACTTCTGGGACTCTCCAAAGCCGTGGCAGAGGAGCGTGCTATGGAACTTCTCGGAAAAGTCGGTCTTGCCGACAGAGCAAACTCTTACCCCGCACAGCTAAGCGGCGGACAAAAACAGCGTATAGCTATTGTTCGTGCGCTGTGTATGCAACCCGATGTAATGCTTTTTGACGAACCTACTTCTGCGCTCGACCCCGAAATGGTAGGCGAAGTGCTTGAGGTTATGAAGTCGCTCGCACGTGACGGCATGACAATGGCTGTTGTTACTCACGAGATGGGCTTTGCGCGTGAGGTTGCCGACAGAGTTATATTCATGGCAGACGGTAAGATCCTCGAGACGGGTACGCCCGACGAAATGTTTACCGCACCGAAAACCGATAAAGCAAAGCAGTTCCTTGCAAGCGTGCTGTAAAAATCACAAGGGGGTTGCGTATGAGTTACGATATTATTGCGCTTGATATTGACGGTACTCTTACCAACAGCAGAAGAGTTATTTCTCCTCGGACGATCAATTCAATTATACAGGCTCAGGAGAAGGGGAAAAGGGTTATCCTTGCGTCCGGCAGGCATGACTGCGGAATGCTTTCTATCGCAAAAAAGCTCCGGCTTCCCGATTTCAGCGGAATTATTCTCTCGTTTAACGGCGGCAAGATCATCAACGCCGCAACAAACGAGATCATCTCAAAAACATATTTTCCGCGCGAGTATATACCCGGTATACTTGACATAATTAAAGGCTCGGGGCTGACGGCTATTACATATGAAAACGATATGATCATTATGGATAATACCGTGAACGATTATACTTATATCGAAGCCGATATTGTTGGTATGGAATATAAGCATGTAGATGATTTCCTCGGCTATGTCAATTTTGACATTAACAAAATGCTTCTGGCAGGCGACCCGAAGATCGTCAATGAATACGAAGCTATTCTTTCGGAGAAATTCAAAGGTTATTTCGACGTTTTCAAAAGCTGCCCGTTCTTCCTGGAGATCATGCCTTTCGGAGTGAACAAAGGCGCAAGTCTCGCTAAGCTGCTGCCGAAGATCGGCTATACAAGAGAACAGCTCATTGCCTGCGGCGACAGCTATAACGATATGACTATGATAGGTTATGCCGGGCTTGGAGTCTGCATGAAAAACGGCGAAAAGGACGTACAGAAGATAGCTGATGTTATCGCAGACAGCTGCGACGATGACGGAGTTGCCAAAATAATTGAAAAGTATATGTTGTGATTGTCATAATCACCAAACTGTTGCGTGACGGTTTGGTGATTTTTTTTGTTACAACCCTGTCATTTTTCTTGTGTATCATCACTTTAAATGGTAATATGATTTTATAGCATTTTTGTGATGCTACACATCTTTTTTGGTGCAAAATACATTCTTGTACCAAATATATTATCAAAAGGAGGCTTTTATATGCAATTTCGTAAGAACAGTAGTTTTAGACGACTTCTTGCAGCTTCGGTTTCTGTTTTAATGCT
>CADBRK010000029.1 GCA_902797065.1 uncultured Ruminococcus sp. | reverse complement strand
TTAGCGGATACTTTCTTATCCTGATCCACGTCTGCTGCAGCAGTCTGCTCATCGTCAAGTTTGGTAAGATTTACTGTATATCTCAGAATAATGAGTGCGTCTGCGGACGAAACCTTCTTATCCGCATTCAGATCGCCGTAGATAAGCGTTGTTCCGTTCGGGTTATAATCCGACCACTTGTTTCCGATAAGGATCATGCAGTCGCTTGTAAGCAGAAGATCCTTCGACTGTGTGCCGTTGCCGTTGTTGAAGATGACCTTTGCTTCGTTCACCTTAAGATCCTGCGGCATCTCATAGAAATAGAGATTCTTGCCGCTGTCGTAATCTATCGGAACTCCCGGCCAGTTGTCGTTGCTTGCGATAAGCTCTTTGTTGCCCTTGTCGTCAACAGTCTCATAGAACGCATAGACCATTACGTTGTCCCAGTTCTTTTTGGAGTTATCGAAGTAAACAAATACACCCGAGTTATTGCCCTGCGCCTTGGTGAATTTCTGAGTGACAGCAGTTGTCTTTTTGCCGTCGGAAGCCGTTGCGGTAAGTTCGATAACGCTCCCTGCCTCAACGCCCTCGCCGAGTGTTACATCGGCTTTATCGGTGAATGTTTTCTCTTCGCCGCCGTTTATCTTATATGTACCGCTTGTTGCATTTTCAAGAGTAAGCGTAACGGTGAGAGTCTCTGTCTTAAAGCTTCTGCCCTCTTCCGAGAAAAGTACTCTCGGAGTAGCTTCCGCGCCCTCATATACAGTAGCAACGCCGCCGGCACCTACCGTACCGGTAATAACGCCGTTTGATACGGTAAACTTGTTGCCAGTGATAGAATCTGTGTATTCGCCGTCCTTCATGCCCTGAGTCGTGACCGTTATATCTGCGCTCTCGCCGAGGTTTACAAGCACAATACCCGTTTCGCCTCTCTGTACGGCAACAACGCCTGCATCACTGTAGACTGCATCGGGTGTACCGATAAACTTGTTGTGGAATTTGTTGATCTCGCTGACTACGCTGCTCTTCCATGCGGTATCGCCTGCTTCGCCCATAAGCAGACCGGGACGAGCAAGATACAGCGCCTGAGAATCGCTTCTTGATGCAACTATAGCCCACGCTCTTGCAATATCTTCATTTGAAACGGACGCAGTATTGGAAAGACCTGCGGAACCCGATTTGCCCATGTATGTATCGTGAGATTCAGCCCAGAGAACATAGTTTTTGTGATCGTCATCATACTTGTACTGCTGCGCAACGACTACTCTCTCGGGATTCTTCTTGACTACGTTTACAAGCGTTGAATCGCCCGTTACGTTGTCCGTGATGTTGAGATACTTTGTGTAATCTTTAATGTCTCTGCCCGTACCCGGAGTGTTGAGAACTTCGCCGTAGCAGAATATCTCTCCGCCCTTTGACTCTGCGTAATCCTTCGCAGCGCCGATAACGTTTGGCCAATAGTCGGACGCAAAATCGCCGTCACCGGGAGTTTCGATATGCTTTGCCGCGTCAAAACGGAAGCCGTCGACGCCGCAGTCGATACATTCTTTAAGCAGACTGATAACACGCTCCTGAATATACTGCTCGCTCGTGTTGAGGTCGGGGAGTCCGTCAAGGTGACCCGTAACGATATACTCTACCTTTGAATCATCAACACCTCTCTTCTGCTGATGGAAGTATTTGCTTGTGTTTGCGTAGATGTCGGGCTCATATTTGTTGATGTCGGGATAATACGTGAGGGGGTTGCCCTCGTTGTCGTTAGCCATATGGTTGGATACGATGTCGCAGATGATTTTAATGCCGTACTTGTCTGCTTCGGCGCAGAGGTCTTTAAGCTCCTGCTTGTTTCCGAGCCACGAACTTTCAGCAACGGAGAAGCTCAGCGGCTGATAGAGTTTCCACCACTGTCCGGCCGTATCCATAGAACCGCCGAAGTCCTTCGGAGTCTGCACGGGCGACGTCTGTACGGTAGTATAGCCTGCCTCGGCTATCTCGGGAAGATGTTCCTTGATGGTGTTATATGACCAGTCGAAGCAGTGAAGTATAACACCCTGTGATGTTTTTTCCGCAAGTCCGTAATCCTTTGTTTCTTCCGCACGGGCGCTCATACCGATCGTCGGAACGGCAGCCGCAAGCATGGCGGCGCAAAGAACGGAGCTTAGAATTTTTTTGAACATAAGTAGCCTCCTTTTTATTAAGTGCGGAGTCCGGAGTGTATGGCAAAGCGTGATCCCAACCGATCACGTAAGTTCTGTCATTACCGCTCCTTACTTCCGATTTATAGAACATAAATATACGATTCTATTATACAATTTTTTCACAAATTTTTCATTAACATTTCTAAATGAATTTTAACGCTTTGTTTTGTGCAGATTATCAAAGCAGATAGAAAAATATCACACCCATGACTACCGCATACAAAAAACCTGCGGCAACATCCTTCGGGAAGTGTACCCCTCCGATTATTCTCGACAGCGCAATAAGCACGGATACCGCAAGGAACACCGAACCGAGTATTGTATTTACATAAAGCGCCGCCATACCTATGACCGCAGCGCTTGCGGTGTGACGGCTGGGGAAGGATTTTCCTTTTGTCTCCTTTGAAAAAAGCGGTTTTGTGCCGTACTTTTCGTAGGGACGCTGTGCATTCAGAAGCGCACGAAATACTGAAAGCGACAAAAACACTCCGAGAGGTACGCTAATACATCTGAACAGCCTTGTATCATGAGTAAAGACAAGATACCCCAGAATCAACGGATAACTGATAAAAACGATTATCGGGAGTATTTTATATATGATCTTCAGGATAAGCATAAGCGGTCTGCTTTTGACAAAAGGCGCGCTTATTTTTTTATAAAAATCAACATAGCCCATTATATCACCCATAAACATCAAATAACGCAGGCGTCTGCCGTTGTTTTTATTATACTCTATCCTGTTTGGCCGTGTCAATAACACTTTAAACATTCTCACATTACGGACTATCCAAACTGCATACTATGCACACATAAAACTTGTATAACTTAACAAAAGTATAAAACGATTGGCAGTATTTTCATGAAAGATGTTGACAAGCAGTTCCTTTTTGTTGTATTATTATTACAATAGGAAAGGAATCTGTATTTTTATAAAG
>CADBRK010000028.1 GCA_902797065.1 uncultured Ruminococcus sp. | reverse complement strand
GTGTAGCGGTAGAAAATAGTTCTGTCGATACCTATTTTCTTTGCTGCCTGAGCGGACGACAGGTTATTCTCGATAAGATAATTGTTAAGATATTCAGAAAAATTCATAATAACCTCATAAGTGACAATAATATTAAAAATTTAAGTATTATTATAAACTATTTTGCATAAACATAATTCTAAATACGAAAATTATAACAAAAAATATTAGTTTTTTTTTAAAAATCCGCCGATTAATAGTATTTGTTGCCGGCTTTGTTACCGGGGTAAATTGAATTTTGAACAAGAAAAAATATAGACAAACTTCATAAAGCCGTATATAATAAATGTAGATATATATCGAACTGTTGATGTGATAATAGTTGAGGGGTATCGTATTAATCTGAGTTCTTCTTTCTTTCGTATATGTACACAAAACCTTAAGGGCACGTCTGCTGTGATCGGCAGATAGGTGCCCTTAAGGTTTTTTATAGAACTTTGTAAACTTCCACGCCAAATTCGGTCTGAGTTTCAAGCTTGTTGAGTGAATCAAGCTTAGCCTGATCCGTCCGTGAAGTTTTATAGTAGTACGGCGTCATCATAAACAACGCTTTTATATCCTCATTTGAATCAAGATGCAGAGTGTATTTTATTTCGTCGACAGACCGCAATGTGAAGCCTTCGAGCGTGTGCGTTTCGACAGGGTTCCTGTACGGCGTATCGTACACCGCAGCTTTTAAGCCGAAAAGATGATCTTCAAGCGGCACCGCCCGGATCAGAATACCGTCGTCTTTAAGCACGCGCGCATACTCCTCGGCGCAGACCGGGGAAAATATATTAAGAAGTACGTCGAAGCTTTTGGCTTCAAAAGGCAGTCTGCTGCACCCTGCCGCAGCAAGAGTGATGTCACGGTTACGCTTGTGAGCGTATATCAGAGCGTCTTTGGATATATCAATGCCGTACATCTCGCATTGCGGAAGGCATGTTTGTATATAAGACGAGTAGTAGCAGTTGCCGCAGCCTGCGTCAAGTATGGCTATGGGTTTGCCGTTTGATTTTTCCGATACTATCCGCGTAATGCAGTCAAGCAGCGGTTTGTAATAGCCTTTGTTGAGAAAATTCTGCCGTGACTGTATCATCAGCTTGTCGTCGCCGTGACGCTTTTTGGAAGATTTCTGCGACATTATCAGGTTGACATACCCGTGCTTTGAAATATCGTACGAGTGGCGGTTTTCGCATTTATAGGTGTTTTCCGATATGAAAAGATGTGAATTGCATATCGGGCATATGAATCTGTCCATATCAGCAGAACCCTCCGTCAACTCCCAGGATCTGACCGGTAATAAAACCGGCATTTTCCGACGCAAGGAACGAAACAGCCCCGGCGACGTCCTCCGGTGTGCCGAGCCTGCCGAGAGGTGTTTCACGGGCAAGAGATGAGATAGTGTCGCTGTCAAGCTCGCCTGTCAGCATATCTGTAAGAATACAGCCCGGCGCAACCGCATTGACGGTAATGCCCGAAGGCGCAACTTCTTTTGCAAGCGCCTTTGTAAGCCCGATGACACCTGCTTTTACGGCAGAATAATGCACTTCGCATGATGCGCCGTAAACTCCCCAGACAGAGGATATATTGATTATCCTTCCGCTTTTTTGCCGTATCATATGGGGCAGGACGCTTCGGCAGCAGTTGAAAACGCCGCTCAGATTAATGCCTACCATCTTGTTCCAGTCTTCCTCGGTTATATCGGTAAAAAGCTTTTGCTGCGAAATGCCCGCGTTGTTTACAAGAACATCTATCCTGCCGCAGGTATTCTTTGCATAGGCGATCATATCGCTTACTTCTTTATATGAGGACACATCGCATTTATATGCGCAGCCGTCCCCGCCGTTTGCTATTATGTCGTCCAATACTTGTATGGCTTTTTTTTCGGAAGCAGAGAAATTAATCAGAACGGTGTACCCGTCGTTTGCAAGTGCCTTTGCGATAGCTGCGCCGATTCCCCTTGACGCCCCCGTAACGACAGCGCAGCCCTTATTGCTCATCAACAAGTACCTTTACGATCTCAGCAACGTACATTGTGTGGTAATCGTTGTTGGAGTAATACTCAAGCAGGTTGTAATCTATCAAAGAGGTCTCCGACAACTCCTGCGCATACAGCTTGCGGCATACAAGCACAAGCTTTGCCTGCTTGAAGTACGGCGCTTTCTCCTCGAACACGGGGATAAGACCTGTTTCTTTGATCTTGTCGATCTCTCTGCCCGAATTCCTTCCGCAGAATTTTATCGCAGGGCGCATTTCATCGGAATACCCCGACATGGTGAAATACTTATTGCTGTCGATAAACTCTTTTGTGTATCTCTGCGGACGCACAAAGACAAACGCAACAGGCTTGTTCCAGAGTATGCCCGTACCGCCCCAGCTGATTGTCATAGTGTTGAGTTTTTCCTCATTCCCTGCGGTGAGCAGCATCCAGTTTCTGCCGATAATATTGAACATATTCTCTTTTAGTTCCGAATGGTTGATCTCTTTAAGCATAGTAAAAACTCCTTTGAAAAAAATATCATTAAAAAATAAAAAAATGCACAATTTACTTGAAAAAATCCTTGAAATTTATTATACTATAAATACGTGCGATTGTAAAGTCGGTGAGAAGCGCTTTTCGGTATTTTTTCTACCCAGCAAAAGCAGCCGTATTCCCCGAAAATATGCATAATATACATTAAAAATGCAAAAATATGCAGAAATGACCGTTTAAAATAAAAATTTGTGAATAATTATTCGGGAAACGCTTGATTTTTTACATGAACGGTGTATAATATACATTGTGTTTTGCAAATCGTAAAATTTATATATACGGAGGAAAATATTATGGCTAAAAAAGAAATCAAAAAAGTTGTTCTGGCATACTCGGGCGGACTTGATACATCTATCATTATCCCGTGGCTCAAAGAAAACTATAATAACTGCGAGGTTATCGCAGTAAGCGGCGACGTAGGACAGGGTACGGAGCTTGACGGCCTTGAGGAAAAGGCTATCGCTACCGGAGCATCAAAGCTCTACATCGAAGATCTCAACAAAGAATTTGTAGAGGACTTCATCTGGCCCACACTCAAAGCAGGCGCAGTATACGAGAACAAGTACCTGCTGGGTACGTCTTTCGCAAGACCTATCATTGCAAAGAGAATAGTTGAGATCGCAAAAGCCGAGGGCGCAGACGCAATTTGCCACGGCTGCACGGGCAAGGGCAACGATCAGGTTCGTTTCGAGCTTACGATCAAGGCGTTCGCTCCCGATATGGAGATCATCGCTCCCTGGAGAACATGGGAGTTCAAGTCAAGAGAAGACGAGATCGCTTACGCAGAGGCAAAGAACATTCCTCTTAAAATAAACAGAGAGACAAACTACTCAAAGGATAAGAACCTCTGGCATTTGTCACACGAGGGTCTTGATCTTGAGAACCCCGCAAACGAGCCTATGTACAACAAAGAGGGCTTTTTGGAGCTTGGCGTTTCCCCCGAGCAGGCTCCCGATGTTCCCACTTATGTTACGATCTCGTTTGAGAAGGGCGTTCCCGTAGCCGTAGACGGCGAGAAGCTCCCCGCTGTTGAAATAGTAAAGAAGCTCAACAAGCTCGGCGGCGAGAACGGTATCGGTATCGTTGACATGGTAGAGAACCGTCTTGTCGGCATGAAGGCAAGAGGCGTTTACGAGACTCCCGGCGGTACTATCCTTTATGCGGCGCACGCAAAGCTTGAGGAGATCTGCCTTGACAGAGATACTCTCCACTACAAGCAGAACGTATCGAACCGTTTTGCGGAGCTTGTATATTTCGGTCAGTGGTACACACCGCTCAGAGAAGCTCTCTCCGCATTCGTTGATTCAACACAGCAGACTGTAACAGGTGATGTCAAGCTCAAGCTTTACAAGGGCAATATCATCGACGCAGGCGTAACTTCGCCGTATTCGCTCTATGACGAAGACATCGCTACATTCGACGAGGACGAGGTTTACGATCAGAACGATTCTGCAGGATTTATCAACCTCTTCGGTCTGCCGATCAAGGTTCAGGCTAAGAAGAAGGGCTATTAATCAATAAAATTCAATATGCTTTTTCGGGGAGGGTGAAATCGCCCTCCCGTAAAGTGTTTTTTACACTATTTTGAAAGGAATGGTTATGTTTCGACTTTAGAAAAATAACACGTTCCGTACAGGAGGTAAAACGTATGCAGTTGTGGAAAGGAAGATTCAAAAAGGCGTTAAGCAAGACTACGAATGACTTTAACTCGTCGATCTCCTTTGACAGCAGAATGTATAAAGAAGACATAGAGGGCAGTATCGCACATTCGGCGATGCTCGGAAAATGCGGTATCATATCGCAGGAGGAAGCCGAAAAAATCGGCGAGGGATTAAAGGGCATACTTGCGGACATAGAGAGCGGAAAGCTTACGATAGACCCCGAAGCCGAGGATATACATACATTTATCGAGGGAGAGCTTACCGCAAGGCTCGGCGATACAGGCAAAAGACTGCACACCGCAAGAAGCAGAAACGATCAGGTTGCCGTTGACATAAAGCTGTATCTCAGGAATCAGATAGAAGAAATAGCAAAGCTTGTGAGATCTCTTATTGAAGTTATATGCAATAAGGCGGAAGAACATGCAGAAACCGTAATGCCCGGATATACGCATTTACAGAGAGCACAGCCGATAACGTTCGGTCATCACCTTATGGCTTATGCCGAAATGCTCATCAGAGATAAGTCAAGACTTTCGGACTGCTATGCCAGGGCTAATACGATGCCGCTCGGCAGCGGCGCGCTTGCGTGTACGACATACCCTATAGACAGAGAATACACGAGAAGTCTTCTGAATTTTGCTGATGTTACGCACAACAGCCTTGACGGTGTATCCGACAGAGATTACTGCCTTGAGCTTGCCGCAGACCTTGCAATAATCATGGTTCATCTTTCAAGATTTGCCGAGGAGATCATCATGTGGTGCAGCTGGGAATTCAAGTTCGTGGAGCTTGACGACGCATTTTCTACCGGTTCAAGCATAATGCCGCAGAAGAAGAACCCCGACATAGCCGAGCTTGTAAGAGGAAAATCGGGCAGAGTATTCGGCGATCTCACGGCGCTGCTCACCGTGATGAAGGGTATCCCGCTTGCGTACAACAAGGATATGCAGGAGGACAAGGAGGCTATCTTTGACGCAATAGATACCGTCAAGATGTGCCTTACCGCGTTTACCCCAATGCTTGAAACTATGAGGGTGCTGCCGCAGAATATGAGGAAAGCAGCCGCAGGCGGATTTATCAATGCAACGGACTGCGCAGATTATCTTGTGAAAAAAGGTCTGCCTTTCAGAGACGCATACAAGGCGACGGGCGAGCTTGTCGCAAAGTGCATAGAGATGGGATTGACTCTCGAAACACTGCCGCTTGACGAGTACAAAAAGATATGCGATGTATTCGACGAGGGTGTGTATGAGGCTATCGGACTTGAAAAGTGTGCTTATGACCGAAGCCCCATCGGCGGCCCGAGCCCCGATAACGTGAAGAAAGAAGTCGAAAGGGTCAGAGGGGTTCTGAACTTTGAAAGCTGAAAATGAAATTGAAAGTACACAGGACACTATCATAAAACAGAAGCCTTATAATAAAATAGTATTTTTAATATTTGTAGTATTGCTTGTATGCTTTTGTTCGTTTGGCGCATTAGCTTATGATGAGCCTTATCTGAATGAGCATGGCGGTGATCGTCTTGACCCTGATGACAGTTATTCGGAGATCACCCAAAACGACAGCGAAAGTACAGACGGTACGGACATTGTCGAAAGTGCAGATACTATCGAAACCGACCTTGACGAATGGGAGAAAGAAATACTGAGGAATACCGTTTCTCAATTTTTAGAGAGCCGGGCAGGAAGAGAAAAAGAGGCAGAGAAAAAGCTTAAAAGAATGATGGCAAAGAGAGATATTGCGATAGTGTTTATATTATTAATTACGAAACCGGCAATAGCTCTTGCTAAGAAAATAACGAATAAAAACAGATAGAAAGAGGACATCAAAAATGACTATAAAAGTAGGTGTAGTGGGCGCAACAGGCTATGCGGGCGCAGAGCTTGTAAGACTTATAAACGCACACCCGAACGCAGAGATAGCAGCCGTAAGCTCGGTATCGTTTGAGGGCAAAAAGCTCAGCGACGTATATCCCGCATATCTTGGGATCAACGATATGATCTGCGGGAATGCGGACGCGGTTGTAGAGAAAAGCGACGTTATTTTTGCGGCATTACCGCACGGGCTTTCTCAGGAGCTT
>CADBRK010000027.1 GCA_902797065.1 uncultured Ruminococcus sp. | reverse complement strand
TATGCCTATAATAATTATACGCTAATGATAACGCCGCTGATCTTTTCGGAATGTCAACTTGACAAAATATTATAATGAATGTATAATTAATTCGACAACTTTGCATACTAATACCAAAAAAGGGAGAAAGAATATGATTATTGCAGTAACTTACGAACAAGGTAATATTTTTCAGCACTTCGGTCATACGGAACAGTTCAAGCTGTATGACGTACAGAACGGTGAGATCGTCTCAACGAGAATCGTCGGCACAAACGGCTCGGGACACGGCGCACTGGCAGGTTTTCTGAAAGCACTTAACACCGACATTCTGATTTGCGGAGGCATCGGCGGAGGTGCGCAGACAGCGCTTGCGGAGATCGGGATCAGTCTTTATGCAGGCAACTCGGGAAGTGCCGACGAGGCTGTGACAAAGCTGCTGTCGGGTGAGCTTGAAGAAAACAACACTGCAACATGCGATCATCACGGTCACGATCATCAGGACGGTCATACGTGCGGACACAGCTGCGGAAGTCACTGAAATGAGAATCGTAACATTAGTCGAGAACACATGCGGAAATCCTCTGTGCACCGCCGAACATGGATTGTGTATATATAGAAACAAAAAAGCACAAGCTTTTGCTTGACGCAGGGCAGACGGACGCACTTATACGAAATGCAAAGATCACGGGCATTGACCTTTCTCAGGTTGATACGGTCATACTCAGCCACGGACATTACGATCATTCCGGCGGTCTGATACCGTTTTATCGGAATAATGACAAAGCCGTTCTGTATATGCATCGCTCCGCCGCCGAACCGCATTTCAACGGTGAAAGATATATCGGTATCGCCCCCGAAATAATGAGCCTGCCCAATATCGTAACACTTGACGGGGATTACAAAATAGATGACGAGCTGTTTATCTTTACGGGTATTAAAGGCAGACGCTGCTATCCTCAGGGAAATAAAAAGCTTCTGCGTGAAGAAAACGGCATAAAAATCCCCGATAATTTTGCTCACGAGCAGTGCCTTGTCGTCACGCAGAACAGAAAAAAGTATCTGCTTTCGGGCTGCGCCCATAACGGTATTCTGAATATTCTCGACAAATACAAGGAAATATTCGGAGACACGCCCGATTATGTCATAAGCGGATTCCATATGATGAAGCGTGAGGGCGAATATACACCTGCAGAAAAAGATGTGATAATACAGACGGCAGAAGAACTCGCCCGAACGGATACCGTCTTTTTCAGCGGACATTGTACGGGTGAACCAGCTTTTAACATGATGAAAGAGATAATGGGCGATCAACTTCGTGCTATCCGCAGCGGAGAAGAAATACAGTTTTAAAATGCGAACAGGGTATCCCGTTCTGTCTTAACGACACCGTGCAGTCAAAAATAGCTGCACGGTGTTTGTTTCTCTGTAAAAAATGTAGTGGAAAAAGTAAACATATTTATCATGATTGCGAATTTATCGTTAAATTTGCCGATATTTTTATTGTAGTATTTTATAGCAATTCTGCTTATATGGGTATTGGTACAGAAACACGCGTCCACTATGCCTTTGTTGGCAATAAATCAGAGCACCCGTTCAACGAGTGGCTCTGATTATGTATTATTTATTTTCTAACAAAAGTGCTTTTACAGCTGTATACTTCTTCTCCGGGATGGGAATAACTGAACCGTCAGATAAAGAAACCCTGAAACGCCAAACAGAAACAACTTCTCTTGGATTGATAATATAACCGGAATGTACACGAATTAAGAAACCCTGAGTCATTTTTTCGATCTCCGATATAGTTGATTTTTACTTTTAGCGTTTTGTTGTGAAGATGGATCAGACTATTCTGATCGGGTGTGGATTCTGCCCACATGATTGAACTTATTTGCAAAACATAGAATGTTTTGTCGGTGCCGCGAAAGCTTATGCGCGGTTCCTGCACTGTATTGTCTGCCTGTTTATAAACCTCGTTATAATGAAAAGGATAGATGAAATCGTCTTTATGCTGTTCTACGGGGTTAGAAATATGGATCATAAATATTTTAGAAATATGATTAAGGCGATTCCGGTTGTCTTTATTCCGGATATCAGCCCAACTGAACTGAACCCGCTGGAGCAATGGGATCGTATCGCCGTTAGGGTAGTGTGTTGTTACAACAAACATCAGCATAATCTCACAAGAATACGGTGAAGTCTGAATAGCTTCTGCTTCGACTTCTCCGATGGAAAAAGTCAGGCTATTCGGGGAGTTTTTCCATGCCTCACGCATGTTTTCAGCTTCTTTGACAACCTGCCCTATTGCAGGGCCGTACCAAACAACATTATCTGCCATTTCTGAAAAATAAGGCTCGGTGTTGTTGCTATAGTACTCGGTGGTAATGTAGATGCTTCTTTTTATGCAGTCCTGGATGTTCATAAACTTCATCTCCATTTTCCTTTTGATACAATTATATCAATTCCATAGACCCCTGTCAAGCCGAGAAGTCAATTCTGAATAATAACAAGTGATTTTTATGCTAAATATTGACTCTTCTACTGTTTTGATTTATAATAAAATAGATTTATAGGCAGATTGGATTTTAAGTCTTTTTGAGGTTTGCCGATGAATCAATAAGTCATATTATTCATAGCGATTTTGTTATTCTTTGCATAGCTGCATATAATACAATACAATCTCTTGCTATTATGAGTGATGTACTATTGGCGCTGAAAAGATCATTCGTCCTGTTTTGATAGTTGGTGATTTTCAGTGGTTCCGTTCAGTGATTCTTAAAAAATTTTTAATAAGCTCATCTCAGAGCAAGGAATTGTTTATTCGCTGTGGTATTATTACTTTGGATAGATAATATGGTTTATAAATTAAATAGATATGCAAAAACCATAACGATCCGTATGGGTCAATATTGTTTTTACATATTTAATTAAGGGCACCTCTAAAAACTCTGTACAAAAGCCCGAAAAAGCAGTATAATAAATATATGAGAAATATGCAGTTAGGGTTCTTTGATA
>CADBRK010000026.1 GCA_902797065.1 uncultured Ruminococcus sp. | reverse complement strand
GTATCTGAGCTTTTCCTCGTCAAACTTGCCCTTTGCATATGCCAGTTCAAACGCAAACAGATACATTACGGAAAGCTGTACCATATACGCCTTTGTAGAAGCGACAGATATTTCCGGACCTGCATGAGTGTAGATGAGCATATCTGCCTCTCTTGCGATGGTGCTGCCCATAGCGTTGACGATAGCAAGAGTTGTTGCGCCCTTTTCCTTTGCAAGGCGCATAGCAGCAAGGCTGTCGGCTGTTTCTCCGCTCTGCGAGATAATAATTATCAGATCGCCCTTGCCGATTATCGGGTTCCTGTAGCGGAATTCGCTTGCAATATCTACGGTAACGGCGGTGCGGGCTATATCCTCGATCACGTATTTACCCACGAGCCCTGCATGCATAGCCGTTCCGCAGGCTACGATATATATATTTCGGATCGTTCTCAGCTTTTCGGGTGTGATGCCGCATTCTTCAAGGCACGGCATACCGTCCTTTATCCTTGGAGTCACTGTCTGCCTAACTGCTGTCGGCTGCTCGTTGATCTCCTTTATCATATAGTGCGGATAACCGCATTTTCCTACTGCGTCAACGTCCCAGTCGGCTGTTTTAAGCTCCTTAGTTACGGGCTGATAGTGTGCGTCGAATACATCTACACCGTCTTCTGAAAGAACAGCGATCTCGTCATGCTCGATGAGGTAGTAGTTCTTTGTGTACTTGATGATCGCGGGAACGTCCGAAGCGATGAAGTTTTCATTTTCTCCGACGCCTACGATCAGCGGACTTTCACGTCTGACAGCGTATACTCTGTCGGGGTAATCCTCGAACACAATGCCGAGCGCAAAGCTTCCTCTCAGCTCCTGAGTGGTTTCAATAATAGCCTTGACAGGCTCTTTGATAATGTCGTAGTAGTAATCAAGCAGCTGTGCTACTACCTCCGTATCGGTATCGGAGAGAAATTCTCTGCCCTGCTTTACGAGGAAAGCTTTAAGCTCGATGTAGTTCTCGATAATACCGTTGTGAACCAGCGTAACCTTTGCGCCGCTGTGGGGGTGCGAGTTGACGTCGGACGGTTCGCCGTGAGTAGCCCAGCGTGTGTGGCCTATTCCTGCCTTGCCTTGAGGCTTGCCCTCTTTTTGCATCTTCTCGACAAGGTCTTTAAGCTTGCCCTTCGATTTCGCAACAACAATTTTATTATTTTCAAATACGGCGATACCTGCCGAATCGTAGCCTCTGTATTCAAGCTTTGTCAATGCGCTGACAAGTACGTCGGAGCAGTCTCTGTATCCTACATAGCCGACAATTCCACACATAATTATCATCCTCCTTAATAAGTAATAATTGTCTGTTCTGCGCAGACTATAGAATAAATATATGCATAAATACAGTTAATTAACATTATGATGAAACGTGGGTACTATTTTTTCAAGGAGCTTCAGCGTAAGATCGCTGTCGTTGGCGTTTGCGGCTTCTTTTATCTCCTGCAAAGCGCCCAGGAACGAATCGGGGTCTATTTTAATCTGATTGCCTATGAAAATCTTTTTGTTGGCAGTCTCTTTCAGTCCCTCTTCGCTCATAAGCAGCTCTTCGTAAAGCTTCTCTCCGGGGCGAAGTCCGGTGAATTTGATCTCGACATCCTGATACGGAACTTTGCCGTACAGTCTGATGAGGTTCTCCGCCAGCGTTACTATCTTGACAGGCTCGCCCATATCGAGAACGAATATCTCGCCGCCCTGCGCCATAGCGCCTGCTTTAAGTACGAGCGATACGGCCTCGGGGATAGTCATAAAGTAGCGTATGATCTCGGGGTCTGTTACGGTGACGGGCTTACCGGTTTCTATCTGACGCTTGAACAGCGGGATAACCGAACCGTTGCTGCCGAGTACGTTGCCGAATCGTGTGGTGATAAAATCCGTGTTAGTGTAATTCTGCGCCATATACTGGATAATCATCTCGCAGCATCGTTTTGTTGCGCCCATAACGTTAGTCGGGTTTACGGCTTTATCTGTGGAGATCATTACGAACTTTTCGACATTATAATACTCCGCAAGAGTAGCGCAGTTAAATGTGCCGAAGATATTATTCTTAACAGCTTCCTCGGGTACGGTCTCCATAAGCGGAACATGCTTGTGCGCCGCCGCATGGAAAACAATATCCGGGCGATATGTTTTAAAGATGAGGTTCATCTTATCGTAATCACGGATAGAGGCAATCAGCGTTATAAGATTAGTATCTCTGCCGTAATCCATGAAGATCTCCTGCTGGATCTCGTATGCGTTGTTTTCGTATATATCTACGATAATCGTCTGCTTCGGTGAGTAGTTGACTATCTGACGAACAAGCTCCGAACCGATAGAACCGCCG
>CADBRK010000025.1 GCA_902797065.1 uncultured Ruminococcus sp. | reverse complement strand
CTCAGCATGAAAAACCCCTCCTTTCGAATATATAACCTTGCAATTTAACATTATACATTAAAAACAAGCGTTATGTCAATAGATAAAAAGATTTTTAAATGTCCTAATATACAGAATTTTAAAAACAATAACCCCATAAAACTCTTTTTGATAAATAAAAAACTATATAAAAAAACATTCAACATAATTAATTTAAATAAATTCTTGAAAAAAGTCAATATATAACATATCTTTTCTATCTTTTAACTAAAAAACCACAAAAAAACGCTGTAATAAGACGCATTTTCACATCAGCCAAATCAACAATAATCATTCCGGGAAATAAAAATCTCAAAAAGTTCTCATTTCAACACGCCGGTATAAATTTGTAAGTTTTCAACAAAGATAAAATATTGAAAATCTTATTGCAATATGATATAATAAGTCTAATTGTTATTTTATTATAAGGGATAGTGTCGTTATTTGCGGTAAGACAAATACGTGGGTTCATTTTGTCAATAGCGGCAGCAACATCTTATTATAAAAGTACTTCCAAAATATATCAAACGGGGGTTAGTGTTATGGATTCATTTAACGAAACATGGAATCTTGTCTGCGACTATTGCAAAACAAGAATAACAAAAGTGGCATTCCAGACATGGATCAGCAGAATCGAACCTAAAGAAATTGACTTTGACATGGTGCAGATAAAACTGCTTGTGCCGAATGAATTTCACAGACAGACTGTAAACAGATGCTACAACACGCTGCTTGAGGAAGCATTCGAAGAAATATTCGGGCAAAGATTTGAGATAAAGCTCATAGTTCCCGAAGAGATCACCAAGGAACTTCCCGCAGAAAACAAAAATGAAACTAACGACAACGAAGTTCCGCTCACATTTGACAACTACATAGTAGGTTCATCAAACAAGTTTGCTCACGCTGCGTCGATCGCAGTTGCGCAAAATCCCGGAGGAACATATAATCCGCTGTTTATATACGGAAATTCCGGACTCGGAAAAACACATCTTTTGCATGCCATAAAGAATGAGGTTCTCCGGAACGACCCGAACAAGAAGATCGCATATGTAAAGGGCGACGATTTTACAAACGAGATAGTAGATTCACTCAGGAGAGGCAAGCCTGCGGAATTCAGACAGAAGTATCGCAACGCAGATCTTCTGCTTGTAGACGACGTCCAGTTCATAGGAGGCAAGGAGTCTACTCAGGAGGAGTTTTTCCATACCTTCAATGCACTTTACGAAGCAAAAAAGCAGATCGTACTTACATCAGACCGTCCGCCCAAAGAGATAAAGACTCTTGAAGACAGATTGAGAACCCGTTTCGAATGGGGACTTCTTGCGGATATTCAGCCGCCGGATATAGAAACAAGGATCGCGATACTGAAAAGCAAAGCCGATACTCTGGATTTTGTTATTCCCGACGACATATGCGAGTACATAGCAAACAAGCTGAAAACAAATATCCGTCAGCTCGAAGGCGTAGTAAAGAAGTTAAAAGCAAAAACATATCTCAACGGCGATAAGCTTACAATAGCTATCGCGCAGGAAGTTATATCGGATGTACAGACAAACGATGTTCCCATGCCCGTAACTGTCGAGAAAATAATAGAAGAAGTCGCAAGGACCTTCGGTGTAAATGCAGACGAGATCCGCGCAATAAAAAACAGACGTGCCGCGCTGAGCAATGCACGTCAGGTCGCAATCTACGTAGTGCGTCAGGTAACGGGGCTTTCTATGGTTTCGATCGGCGAAGAATTCGGCGGAAGACATTATTCTACAATAGTATACACCATTCAGGAAATGGAAAAAAAGATAGAAAAAGACCCCAAAACAAAGGCAACTGTCGAAGATATAATAAAGAATATTCAGGACAGCTGATTTGATTAACAAATTATTCATAAAGTGTTCGATTTTATATTTATTACGATTTGTAATCAAAGCAGGTATTTTCAACATTTCCTAAACTTTCCACAATGACTTGTCAACACCGTTAACATAAGCAAATCAGAGTCTGTTAAAAGAGTGGAAAACGATCATTAACGCTGATGATAAAAAAACACCGAGGCTATCAATGATTTATCCACTTTTTAACAAATTCTTTTCGTCTACTACTACTACTAAAAATATAACTATACATTTCTGTTACGGCTCTGCCGGATAAATACAAAGCAAAAAATTCAAATCACAGAACATCAACCGAACAAACCGCACAAATGAAAGGAAAGATCTTAATTGAAAGTAATATTTGAACGAAACGAACTCGTTACAGCCGTAACGAACGTAATGCGTGCCGTTTCAACCAAGAATACTATTCCCGCACTAGAAGGAATTCTTATAAAGACGTCTAAAGACACGGTTACGCTTTGCGGCTATGATCTTGATATAGGAATAAAAACAGAGATCTCCGCAAATGTTATCGAGGAGGGCGAGGTAGTTCTCAGCGCAAAGCTGTTTGCTGATATGACAAAACGCTTACCCGACAACAATGTAACGCTTGAAACAGATGATAAACTTATTACATATATTCACTCCGGCGTTGTAAACTATCAGATTATAGGCATTTCTTCTTATGAGTTTCCGGAACTTCCGACATTCGAGACTCTCGAATGCTTTTATATCGATACTTCGGTCCTCAAGAATATGATCAGGCAGACCAACTTTGCCATTTCGGATAATATGTCTAAGCCTATCTACACCGGATCGCTGTTTGATCTTAAAAACGGGTACCTCAATATTGTATCCATAGACGGGTTCAGAATGGCTGTCAGAAAAGAAAAAGTCGGCACAGATATAAACTTCAGCTTTATTGTTCCCGGTAAAACGCTCGGCGAAATACTGAAGTTTACGGCTGAAGAGGAAAGCCGTGTTCAGATAATTGTCGGCAAAAAGCATGCTATGTTCAAAATAGAGAATTATTCTGTGATCTCACGTCTGATCGAGGGAAAATTCATAGAATACGAAGGTACTGTTCCGAAAGGTTCATCTACACGACTGCGAGTAAAGACAAAGGATATGTCGGCTGCCGTTGAGAGAATGTCTCTGCTTACAAACGATAAGCTGCAAAGTCCTGTCAGAGTTATTGTTGCAGATGAAGGTATCAATCTCCATTGTACTACCGTAGTAGGTAAAGCAAGCGATTTTATTGCTGTGGAGTATGAAGGCGACGAGGTAGAAATCGGATTTAATAATAAGTATTTGCTTGACGCACTTAAAAATACCGAGACGGACGAGATCATTTTTGAATTGAACGGTCCGCTCAAGCCTTTGAAGATACTTCCGATCGAGGGAGACAGCTTTATTTTCCTTGTAGTGCCTATGCGTCTGAGCTGAAAACAGGTGATATGATGAGAAAAGAGAATATTTATATTGATACCGAATATATTAAGCTGAACGATCTGATGAAGCTCGGCGGATTCGGTACGGGCGGTCAAGCTAAGCTGTTGATACAGAACGGAGGCGTTCTTGTAAACGGAGAAGTTTGTACAATGAGAGGCAAGAAAATGCGTATCGGTGATACTGCCGAATGCAACGGAATAGTGCTTGAGGTGTGCGGAAAATGATAGTACGTCGTCTTGTTTTCGACGGATACAGAAATCTGGCAAAAGGCGAGATATACCCCTGTGAGAATGTGAATGTTATTTACGGAAAAAACGCCCAGGGGAAAACCAACCTGCTTGAAGCATTGTGGCTTTTCAGCGGCAACCGCAGTTTCAGAGGCGCTAAGGACAGCGAGTTTATCGGATTCGGCAAAGAAAAAGCCGATCTGATTACAGAGTTTTATTCCGAAGAAAGAGTGCAGAATGCCGAAATTATATTTCAAAAAGGCAAAAAAGAAGTAAAGCTCAACGGAATAAAGCAGAATTCCGTAAATAAGCTGATGGGAAAGCTGTGTATCGTTGTATTTTCGCCGGAACATCTTTCAATGGTAAAGCGGGGGCCCGCAGAGCGACGTAAATTTATCGACAGCGCAATATGCCAGATACGGCCGAATTTTTCGGATACATTATCGGAATATAACAAGCTGCTGATTCAGAGAAACGCGATTTTAAAAGATCTTAATTATCACAGCGATCTTTCCGATATAATGGATATTTGGGAAGAAAGGCTTGCCGTATACGGAGCGAGCGTGATTCGTATGAGGATCAATTATACAGAGAGACTTTCGGATACAGCAGAGAAGTATCATCTCGGTATATCGGAAGGAAAAGAAAAACTTAATATTTCATACTCCTGCGGTTTCACAGATGAGATATGTTCAGACAGAGAATCGCTTGTAAATGATTATATCCAAAAACTCAGAGAGTCAAGAAAAAACGATATAAAAGACGGCGCAACATCTATAGGTCCTCACAGGGATGATATTACACTTGAGATCAACGGAGAAAATTTACGGTCATTCGGTTCACAGGGGCAGCAGCGAAGCGCTGTTTTGTCTATGAAAATTGCCGAAGCGGAATTGATAAAGCAGGCGACAGAACAAGAGCCTATAGTTTTGCTTGATGATGTATTGAGCGAGCTTGACAGCAGACGGCAGAAATTTTTGCTTAATAAAATAGATAACAGACAGGTATTTATAAGCTGCTGCGAGAGAGCATCCGCAGACAGGCTTGAGGGCGGAAAGCTTTTCTACGTTGAAAACGGTGAGATAATGGCTGTATGAAAACTTTTTATTAAATTTTTAAATAAACGCCCTCAAAGACGATTTTTTATGCTATAATATAGGAGTACAACTTATAATAAAATCGTCTTAAATCGTATCTGACGGCATTTAAATGCAATATGGTGTTTCCGGAGGGCATATGTATCTTCATTTGGGTTCCGATGTTGTTATACCTAAAAAAAATATAATAGGTATTTTTGATCTTGACACTGCGACAATATCAAAGCATACAAAGAATTATCTTTCCGCAGCCGAAAAAGAGGGAAGAGTCGTAAATGTATCTTACGAACTTCCGAAATCCTTTGTGGTATGTATTGAAAATGATAAGACGTTTGTGTATATAAGTCAGCTTTCTTCTCAGACTTTAAATAAACGTTTCTCAATTACAGCGGGATCATTCTGATTTAAGACTGAGAGGTATCTTTATGAGTAAGAAAAAGAGAAAATGTCCTTATTGTGAAAGTAAGGTATCATATATAAAATCGCTTACCGAAATAAGCAGCGGAGAACATTTTTGTCCGGAATGCAATAAATATTCCAATATAACATTCGATAAAAAGATATATCTTTCGGCCGGTATATTGCTTTTGGCGGCAATTATACTTGCGGCGGTCATGTTCTTTTCGGATTTTTCGGAGCATATGCTTCTTAAACTCGGAGTGACCATACTGCCTTTTGTGATATTCTTTTTTATGATACCACTGTATTTCAGGCTGACTTCCATAAAGAGTGAAGCGTTAAAGCCTACGGTAATTTCAAAGAGTACAGGCAAGGCAAAAAACAACAGTATTACGGGTAGCAATGATAAAGCACAGGAGAGATATAACGTGGATAATAACGGTTCTTTTAAAAACAAATTTCAAAAATTCATCAGAACATATATTATCGTAGATGATGACGATGAGGAAACGGCGGTCAAGTCTGTAAAAAAAGAGAAAGCTGTCAAGCCGGAGAAAGAAAAGAAGTATAAAGACGAATTCGGAAGCTTTGACGATGATGTAATAATCGAAGAAGACTTTTCGGCAGACACCGAAGAAGATGTTCTTATAGACAATATTGACATAGATGAAGAATATGTTGATGAGGATGATTCCAGAATTTTTGCGGAAGATGACGACGATGATGTTGTTATCCTGGAAGAAACGCCAGATATGAGCGCTTTTAAAAGACCGCAGCCGGCGCCGGAAAAAGAAATCAGGACGATAGAAAAAAATGAACGTCCTGCAATAGAGGAAAAAGAGGAAAAACCGGTTCGGATATCTGATAATGAAATCAATGAGATCAAGCCCGTTTATCATAAATTCACAAAAACGGACAAGGTAAATTATGTATATTTTCCGTCCGATCTTGATGTTATCGGCTATGAGATGATGAGAGATCCGGAACCGGAGATAGACGAGGAAGAACAGGAAAATGAGGAAATTCTGAATTTCTTTGATTCCGCACCAAGCAAAGAGGATGAAGAGGAATTCGGTGAGAATAAAAACAGAAAAGTAGAAGTAAGCTTTAATAAAAAAGAAGCAGATGAAATCGAGACGATAGAGGACTCCGATACGGAAGAAGATAATTCCTTGGAATTTGAGTATTTCCCGGAAAGTCAGAGTACCATAGAAATTGATATTTCCGAAGATGATAAAACGGACGATAACGAAGAAATTGTCTTTTCCGAATCTGCCGATGAAGCTGAAGATGCAGTTGCGGAAACTCCGGATATTATGTCCGATCATACCGATAGCCAAGACGTTGAACTGAAGTTTGACTTTGGCGATGACGAAGAAAGTGCGTCGTCTGTTGAAGCAAGCGAGATACTCTCTTATAACGAAGAGTTTGAAGTAACCGGTGATGTCAGCGAGATACCTGTTATAACACATGAATCGAGAGAAAGAGAGACGGAAAATTCCGACGCAGAGAAAAAGTATATCCCGATAATTACACAAGCCAAGCTTGAAGACGAGGATAGTAATGATAATGATCCTATAGAGTTCGGTGAAAAGTTTGATGAAATATTTGATTTTATGCCGGTTCAGGATCAGGAGGAAGACGAGCAGGAAGTTGAAGAAAACACCGAAGAAGGTATGAAGCTTGTCGAGGTATCGGATCATAGTGACGATGCCGATGTACAAAAAGAATCTGACGAAAAGGAAAATGACAACATTCCGACAGAGGAAGAAGATCTTTCCGAGGAGAATGACAGCGAACCTGTAGAAGG
>CADBRK010000024.1 GCA_902797065.1 uncultured Ruminococcus sp. | reverse complement strand
TCCATAAGACTTACGCCTCTTCGCCGCACACAACAGACAGTGTACAGTTGTCGGGGTCAAGCAGCTCGTCGAGTCTTTTTGCAATATCATCAGATGTTGCCGACGCTATCGCCTCAACAAGCGAGAACAGCTCTCTGTTGTTGAAATGCATATCAGCCATGATATTGGCGATCGCCTCGTTGCTGTTAAATCCGCTGACAGTCTCTCCGTATACGGCGCGCTTTGCACGCTCGAATTCTTCGGTATCTATGCCGTTGTTCTTGAATTCTCTGATATAGTCCTTAATGATCTCGGCGGCTTTCTTCGGATCACGCGATTCTCCGCTGAACAAAATAGCCGAATAGTGAGGTCCTTCCATATGCTCATATCCGAACGTATCGTTGATGAGTCCTTCGTCGCGCAGTTTATTATACAATTTGCTCGACGGAGACGCAAGCATACAGAGCAGTATATCCATATATGCAAGCTGCTTTGTGCCGGCAGGCTTCTCGCCTACATTCTCCTTAAATCCGAGCGTGAACATGGGTATCGTAACGGGGAACTTCTGCTCGACATAGCTTTGCGCAACCTCATACGGTTCGTCCTCAAAATAGTTTGTTATCTTTTGCTCCTTTGCAGGCTTCAATACTCTGTCCGCAACGGACAGAACCTGTTCAACAGTGGTGTTGCCCGCAACGCAGAGTACCATATTGTGAAGATTATAAAAGCTGTTGTAACAGTCGTAGAGCTTTTCCGCCGTGATCCCGGCGATAGACTCAACCGTTCCGGCAATATCTATCCTCACGGGGTGATTGTGATACATTCCCGTAAGAGTATTGAACATAACTCTCCAGCTCGGGCTGTCGTCGTACATTTTGATCTCCTGCCCGATGATTCCCTGCTCCTTTGCTACCGTTTCGGGCGTAAAATACGGCGACTGAACAAAATCGAGAAGTATCTCCAGCGATTCTTCAAATTTATCGGTACAAGAGAAGAGATAGCAGGTCTTTTCAAACGATGTGTACGCGTTTGCGTCTGCGCCCGTCTTTGCATAACGCGCGAAAGCGTCGCCGTCCTCGCTCTCGAACAGCTTATGCTCGAGATAATGCGCTATGCCGTCGGGAACGGTGATCTTCTCGCCGCCGTCTACGGAAAAGCTTGTGTTGACCGAGCCGTAATTCGTCCCGAAGATCGCGTATGTCGATTGATAACCCTCTTTCGGATAAACATAGATCGTCAACCCGGACGGGTGTTCTATAACATAGTATTTGTCTTTTACAAGATCACTCTCTACCGTTTTTATATTCATCATTCTTCCTCCTCGCCTTCGCTGCCCGTGAGGACATACACAGTGTCAAGCGTAAGCTTTTTTGCGGCGCCGATAATCTGATCTTTTGTCACAGCCATGATAAGCTCCGATTCCTCCTGCGGCGTATTCGAACGCCCCCTCAGAAGCTGCCCTACATACCAGCCCTGCGTACCTGCCGAAGAATCGACAGAGGTCAGATATGCATTTGAAATGCTCAGCTTTGCCGACATGATCTCCTCGTCCGTTATGACGCCGTTTTTCATATCTTCTATCTCGGCAAGGATAGCTTCTTTGGCTTTTTCAATGTTCTCTCCCTGTACTCCGCTCTCGATCAGAAGCATGCCCTTGTCTCTGTCAAATCTCGATACGCAGTAATAGCAGAGGCTCAGCTTCTCGCGGACATTATTAAACAGCTTTGAATGAGCCGTGCCGCCGAGAACAGCGCACATAAGCTTTGCGGCGGTCAGTTCCTCCTGTGTACTGCAGTTCTCTGCGCAGTCTGTCCTGAATCCCAGAATAAGCTTTGACTGAACCACATCGAGAGTATCTGTTTTTTCTTTTACTCTGTCCGCAGAACGGATAACTTCCGTTGCGGGCGACACGGGCTTTCTTTCGATCCCGGAAAACTTATCTTCAAACACCTTCCTGACATCGTCCGAAGGCGAACTGCACAGACAGATTATCTCTATCCTTGCGGTTCTTATCAGCTCCACATATGCTTTATATACGCTTTCGGAAGTGAGGTTTTCGACCTGCTCTTTTGTGCCGTATCTGTTTATGCCGAATTTCTCGTTTTCGCACATGACCTCAAGCATACGCTTCATTGAATACGCTCTCTTGTCGTTGAACTGCGCGTCTATTGCGTCAAGCATCTGACGCTGCTCCTGCTTGAAGTTTTCCTCGTCAAATGCGCCGCCTGATACGTTCGGCTCAAACACCGTTTTGCACAGAAGGTCTGCCATCCGGGAATATATAGGCTCGCCGTCCGGAGTATACCTGTCGTCGAGTCCCGCTGCGGAGACAACGAGCATCTGAGTCTCTCCGAGCTTGCTTGACGAGCAAGAAAGCGACATGCCGTAAAGCATATCGAGTTTGCGGTTAAGCTCCAGCGCAGTCGGGTATTCTCTGCATGACGAGGTGAGCAGATTCGGTATAATGGCATTTGCGGATACCGTATCTCTGTCAAGCTCCGTCTGCATTACAAATGCTATCCTGCTTGTCTTGAATCTTTCGTCTTTGATCGTACTGAAATGAACGCCGTCGGCGATCTGTATTCTGCTGAACTGTTTCAGAATAAACACCTCTTTCAATAATATTCTTCATTTATATAATCGTTGCCGTAGTCTTCGCTGTAATCGTAGTAATAATAATCATCAAGCATATCTCCGCCGCCATCGTAATACTCTCCTGCGTTTTGTTCGGCGGAAGATATATCTATATCCGTGTCTGTGTCTGTTTCGGTATTGCTCCCGGTCTCCTCCCATTCGACTTTGCTGTATGTATATACATAATCGGAAAAATACAGCTCTCTGTACTTCTCGGAAGCTGCCTGCACCTTAACAAGGTAATTTGCCGTTTCGGGGAACGGTATATTATCGGGATCTACGTTATCGGGTGTGATAATACCCTGAGCGAGCCATTCGTCTATATTTCCGTTGCCTGCGTTGTACGCGCAGATCGCCAAAGCTGTATTGCCGTCGTACATATCGAGCAGATACCTCAGAAGATAAACGCCGTATTCTATATTGAGCTTGGGTTTATACAGCTCCTTGCTGTCGAGTATCTTATCGGGCATAAACTCCGTGCGGTAGTTCTGCAGCCACGTAAACGTATCGGGCATAAGCTGCATCAGCCCTATTGCGCCGACAGGCGATGTGGCGTTCGGGTCAAAGCCGCTTTCGGTCTTTATAACGCCGTACACAAGGCATTTATCCACGTCGAACTCCTTGCAGTATTTTTCTACATAATTCTCGTACCTCAGCGGATACATGCTTTTGTTGAGCTTATCCGCCGCATTTTTATGGATACGCGACGCCGCCGACAAAATGAATATCCCCAGAAAGACTACTGCCAGTACCGACATGACCGATATAACTACAGCTTTGACTGCGGTATTTTTTTTATTTTTTTTCTTCTTTTTTGTTTTGGCGTCTTTATTTGTTGTGTTGGCTTTCTTCTGTTCTGCCATCATTTCACCTTCCGATTTTTTGATCACTTATTATTTCAAGAACAGCTGCTCTCACTCTGTCAAGCGGCTGTGAGCCGTCTATCACAAAATCCGATCTCCCGATATAATAACTGTCGTCATGCTGTGCGTTTATTCTCTCCTCTATGCTTTTTTCGTCTATGCCGTCGCGCTGTTTCAGCCTTTCTATACGCACCGCCTTCGGGGCGATCACGCTTATGACCGAATCGCACATCAGATCGGAATTGCTCTCAAACAGCACGGGGGCGTCAAATACTATTTTGTTCCTGCCGCTGTCGATATATTCCCTGCACCGTCTGAGCGACAGCAAAAAAATATGAGGGTGAGTTATTTCGTTGAGCATGGCGGTATTCTCTTTTGAAGAAAACGCTCTGCGTGCAAGCAGCCGTCTGTCAAGGCTGCCGTTTATGTCTATAATATCGCTGCCGAACACAAGAGACAGCTGCTTCAAGCATACGCCGCCCTTTGACACTGCCTCTCTCGCCAGCTCGTCTGCGTTGATTATCTCAAAGCCCTGTTCACGGAAGATTTCGGACACGGTGCTTTTGCCCGAACCCGTAGGACCCGTCAATCCTATTATCGTAAACTTACGCAAGCTCGATCACCTCGAATCCCGCCGAGCGTATGAGCCTGTTATATACCGCCATAGCAAGCCCCTGAGTATCGGGACATCTGCCGTATACTGTCTGTACGTCCGTTTCGTCTATTTCTCTGAGCGCGTCAAATAATCTGTTCGCCTGTGATGTATAATCATCTTTTCCGCCGAACGCAAATGTCTTTACATTGAGATACGGCACGTCCTCGTCATAGCAAAGTGCGCCTGTTTTTTCGTCGGCTCTCTCGTTTACAAATCCGATGTACTTTTCGTTGTCCGCCTTCACAAGAATGAGATCTGCTTTCGGCGCATAATGCTTATACTTCATGCCGGGGCTTTCCGCTTTTTCGCCGTCCTTCAGCTGATGCAGCACCGCGTCGTTCACTTCCACCTCGCCCAGTACGTCTTTGAGCTGTTCGAGAGTGATACCGCCGGGTCTTAGCAGCATGGGTACGGGCGTACAAAGAGTAACAACGGTAGATTCAACGCCCACCTCGCATATGCCGCCGTCCAGGATATAGGGTATCTTGCCCTGCATATCGTGGTACACATGACCTGCGGTCGTCGGGCTCGGCGAACCCGACGTATTGGCTGACGGCGCCGCAAGCGGTCTGTCCGCTGCGGTTATGACCGCCTTTGTAACTGGGTGCGACGGAAAGCGTACCGCAACCGTATCGAGTCCTGCGCTGACCTCGTCGGGTATCGCCGTACCTTTGGGCATGATTACCGTAAGCGGACCCGGCCAGAATCTTTCGGCAAGCTTGTATGCCTTTTCGGGTATCTCGCTTACAAGAGAAAACCTCTCTATCTGAGAGAAGTCCGAAATATGCACTATAAGCGGGTTATCCATTGGTCTGCCCTTGGCTTCGAATATCTGTGCAACCGCTTTGCCGTCAAGCGCATTTGCGGCAAGCCCGTAGACTGTTTCCGTCGGGATACCTGCGAGCATACCGTCACGCAAAGCGCATCCGACTTTTTTTATGTTTTCTTTTGTAGGCAGCAAAAGCCTTGTTTCCATATTTTACACTATCTTTCTGAATTTTATTTCGTTAAAAGAGGCACTATTTTGTTAATATCCTCTTCCGACATGTGATCTATTCTATTCGCTCTTTCGAGGAACGAATCGAGAGGTGTATCGCCCGAGATCTCCGACGCGGCATTAATGTCCGCGCCGCTGTCTATAATAAGCTTTATCATACTCACTTCATCGTCGCTTATCTTACCGTCAAAGCAGATGTTCTCTATCGCATAGAACAGCACATCAAGGTGTTCGTCGGAAAAATCCGCTTCGGCGTTGTTGTCTATCATAAATTTTACGCACTCGTAGTCCGAGTATTTCGTATTTTCGAGATTTGCTCTGCGGTAATAATTCCGAAAGTAGCATTCGAGCGAATAATCATATTCGTTCTCGGAAAAATTATAACCGCTGTCGAACGCTCCGCCGTGTTCGATGATACACCTTGCCGTGTCAATATCGTTTCTGATAACAGCGGCGTGCAGACCGTCAATATTGTCTCCGTGTTTTACAACATAAACAAGATCGGGGTACTTGTCAAGCAGCTTACCGACCTTTTCGGTGTCGCCGACATATATTCCCGAATAGAACTCGTCACGCTGATTTGACCACACATGACGCTTGCCGTTCGGAGTATCAATATCGACTCTGACGGGCAGCATCAAAATAAGCACGGGTATTACAACCAATGCAAACAGTACGCCCGATGCGATAAAAAAGCCTAAGCCCGACTTTTTCCTGCGAACCTTCCGTATTATTCCGACTATCAGGAAAATCAGAGAAAGCGTAAGCATTATACCGGCGATTATCAGCAATATTATCACGAAAAGTATAAACATTCCCGCAAAAGCCATATTATGTACTCCTTTTTGTTATGCGCTGTGTTTTATTCTTTCTCCGAAGCAAGCTTCTCGGCTCTGTCGGCTGCGATCAGCGCGTCGATTATCTCGTCTATCGAGCCGTTCAATATCTCGTCTATCTTATAAAGCGTAAGCCCGATCCTGTGATCGGTGACTCTGCCCTGAGGATAGTTGTATGTTCTTATTCTCTCGTTGCGTTCGCCCGTGCCGACCTGAGCTTTCCTCTCCGCCGAGACGGCAGCCTGCTGAGCCTGTATCTTTTCGTTGAGCAGCCTTGATTTGAGAACTTTCAGCGCCTTGTCTCTGTTTTTGAACTGGCTTCTCTCCTCCTGGCACTCAACTACCGTACCCGTCGGGATATGCGTTATCCTCACTGCGGACGATGTTTTGTTGATATGCTGACCGCCTGCGCCGCTCGAACGGAACGTATCGAATTTGAGGTCTGCGGGGTCTATCTCGTATTCGACGTCCTCTGCTTCCGGCAATACAGCTACGGTAACGGTTGATGTATGTATCCTGCCCTGGCTTTCCGTTTCGGGCACACGCTGTACTCTGTGTACTCCGCTCTCGAATTTCAGCTTAGAGTATGCGCCGCTGCCGCTTATCATGAAAGATATTTCTTTATACCCGCCAAGCTCCGTCTCGTTTGCATAGATAAGCTCCGTCTTGAAGCTGTGCTTCTCCGCGTACATACCGTACATTCTGAACAGCACCGCACAGAACAGTGCGGCTTCTTCTCCGCCTGCGCCTGCGCGTATCTCCATGATAACGTTGCGTTCGTCGTTCGGATCCTTCGGCAGAAGAAGTATTTTGAGTTCTTCGGAGGTCTTTTCGATTTTAGCTTTACAATCGGCGATCTCCTCGGCAAGCATCTCTTTAAGCTCCTCGTCGTCGCTCTCCGCAAGCATCTGTTTTGCCTCTTCGAGCGATCTTTCCGCATTCCTGTATTCCTTGAATTTCAAAGCGACAGGCTCGATCTCCTTGATCTCCTTCATGATCGAATTGTACTGCTCCGCATCGGCTGCGACTGTCGGATCATAAAGCTTTGCGTTAAGCTCGTCGTATCTCTTCTCAAATATCACTATCTTATCAAACATTAAGCTTCCCCTTGTTCTTTCCTGATGATCTTCTTTATGTTTTTCTCTATCTTTGTTCTTGCGGCCATAACTTCTCTGCCGCATTTCGTACACTCAATCTTGAAATCTATCCCCACGCGGTTTACATTAAACTGCTTATTGCCGCATGGGTGCGGCTTTTTCATTTCGATAATATCTCCGACACGGACATCCATACGATCGCCACCCTTTGTTTAAGTTTACGGATAAATCCGGTACTTTATCCGATAGGATACTTTTATCAATATATTGTATCATACCGAAGCCGTCTTTGTAAACATAAAAATTACCATATCTCAATTTTTTTAAAACAACGTAAAATAATGTGTATATATCTTGACATTGACAAAAGAAAACCTTATAATAATATTGAAAGGGTATGGAATAATATACAATAATTTTATACATTGGTTTTTGTTTTTGAGAAATTCTTACTTTTTGAATTTGTGCAGGAGTTATATGATACAGCGGAAAAATTAGTGCATTATTCCTATACTCAACGGTCGTATATCTAACCATCTAACTATAATTACAAGGAGGAATAAACAATGAATCTAAAAAGAACGATGTGCGCAATTCTTGCCGCATCAATGCTCACAACAGGCATAGTTCTCACACAGAACACGGCTTCCGCGCAGACCGTGACCACACCTGTAACGGCAGCATCTACGGAAAACATGCCGACAACGGGCGCAGCAGCAAATATCGTTGACGGTAACATTCTGCACTGCTTCGACTGGAAATACAACGATATTGCACAGGAAATGCCCAACATTGCAGCAGCAGGCTTTACATCTGTACAGACTTCTCCCGCACAGCCGGACGGTTCGGACACATGGTGGTGGCTCTATCAGCCTACAGGCTTTTACGTTGGCAGCAACGGTCTCGGCACGAAAGAAGACCTCCAGAACATGATCAATGCCGCAAAGCAGTACAACATCAAAGTAATCGTTGACGTTGTTGCAAACCACCTCAGAGGCGACGGTACGGGTGTTGCCGAAAACATGAACAGGAACAACCACGGCGACTACTGGCATGAAAATATCGGAAGCGCAAAAGACGGCGACAGATATTCCGTTACACACGGCGACATCGGTATGGCAGACATCAACTCCGAACATCCTGAGGTACAGCAGATCGTTCTCGGATATACAAAAGAACTCCAGAACATGGGCGTTGCAGGTATCCGTTGGGACGCAGCAAAGCATATCGGACTTCCCTCGGAGGGCTGCGACTTCTGGAAGGTAGTTACTTCTCAGGGTATGTATCACTACGGTGAGATCCTTAACAACCCGGGCGTATTTGATGAAGCAGCAAAGAACTGCTACAGAGAATATACTCAGTATATCGGCGTTACGGACAGCCAGTACGGTATGGATACTCGTAACGACATAGGCAGCGGAAAATGCATCGGCGGTTATGCAAACCTCGGATCCGAAACAGACACAAATCTCCCCGCAAACAAGCTCGTATACTGGGCAGAGTCTCACGATAACTGGTGCAACAACGACGATTGGGGTTATTCATGGTGGGCTTCTCAGGAGCAGATCGACCGCGCGTATGCTATCGTAGCTACACGTAACGGTATCCCCGCTCTCTACTTCTCACGTCCCGGCTCAACAAGAAAAGATGATATCAAGATAGGCCAGAAGGGCAGCACGGCATTCCAGTCTGCGGCTGTAGCTGAGGTCAACAAGTTTAAGAACGTAAGTGTAGGCCAGGCAGATTACTACACATCGACAGGCGAATGTGCTTCTATCACACGTAAGGGCGGCGGCGCAGTTATCGTTAAGGCTACGGGCGGCGGTCAGGTATCTGTTCCGAACGGCGGCTCATATGCTAAGCCCGGTCAGTATAAAGACCATGTTTCCGGCAACGAGTTCACGGTTACTGCAGACACGATCTCCGGTAATGTAGGCGACAGCGGTATAGCAGTTCTCTATGAGGGCAGCGAACCCGATACAAGCACAAGTCAGGACACAAGCACAAGTCAGGACACAAGCACAAGCACAAGTCAGGACACAAGCACAAGCGTTTCAGGCGGCAGCGTTAATATCTACTTTGATAACTCCGCTTACAACTGGTCAAGCGTTTACTGCTACATCTACATGACTCCTTCGGGCGAAAATGCAAAGTGGCCCGGTGTTAAGCTTGAAAAAGACTCCGCAACGGGATTGTACAAGTACAATGCGGACGCATACAAGAACGGCTTCGCAATGTTTAGTGACGGCGCAGAGAATACATCGAACCGTTACCCCGCAGACCAGGATCCGGGTCTGGAAATAGGCGGTAAGTCAAAGGTGTTCGGCGCAGGAAATTCATGGGTTGACACAGATGACAATAAGCAGACAACGACCGAAAGCGACAAACCTTCCGATACAGCTGTAAACACCGATTCGGGTACATCGACAGACACAGGCACATCGACAGATACACCCAAAGAAGTTGACGTACTCATGGGTGACGCTAACAGCGACAACAAAGTAAACCTCAGAGACGCTTCTATAACGCTGAAATCAGCAGTTAAGAAAGCAGACCTTACAGGTAAAGCTTTTGCGGCAGGCGATATTGACGGCAACGGTCAGATCACCGCAGCCGATTCGCTCGGTATCCAGAGATTTGACGTAGGTTATCCTTCGGATACTATAGGAAAGACAGTTAAAAAAGCAGTTTGATCCTATATAACTCCTATATACAATTTCAGGCGGGACAGAGAGCTATTCTCTGTCCCGTTTCTTGACGTTTATTCAAAAAGACGATCCCCGCACTTTATGAATGCGGGGATCGCCTTGCGCTAAATAGTTTTGAAGGGTTGCTTTTTATGTGAATGTTCTTGTAATCTGTATTAGATATTGACTTTATAGTTTAATTATACTATAATAATTGACGGAATACAGTTGTTTTTACAACGAAATACAGTTTTGGAGGAAAATTAATTGTCTTTATCAGAATATTTACCCTTACTAAAGAAAACACGGTTGTTTTCCGAGATGAGCGGCGATGAAATTGTGTATATTGTTCAAGTTCTGAACGGAATAATACGTGAATATAAAAGCGAAAGCTATGTATACCAATACGGCGATAGTCTGAGCAATCTGAAGCTGCTTCTCGACGGCGAAATTCTGCTTATACGTGAGGACGCATGGGGTAACAGCAATATACTTACAAAGATAAACCGCGGAGAGGAGTTCGGATTGGGGCGCACGCTCAAAGGCAGCGAGAGTGCCCCCTACAGTGCGCTGACGCCTCACGGGTGCAGGGTGCTGAGCCTGGAGAAAGACAAATTTATCCGTCCGTTTGAGGATAGATTCGACCTGCAGGAGCGGCTTATAATGAATCTCATAAATATTCTTGTGGTACGTATTATGGCGCTTAATGTAAAGATCGAATTCCTGGCTCAGCGAAAAACAAGGGACAAGATCATCGCATATCTCTCGTATGTATCACAAATCAAAAACAGCGTTGATTTTCATATTCCGTATTCGCGCAGGGAGCTTGCGGAATATCTGTGCGTAGACAGGAGCGCACTCTCAAACGAGCTGTGCAAGCTTCGTGACGAGGGGCTTATCGAGTTTGAACGCAATCATTTCATACTGAAAACAGAAGAATTGTAAAACAAAGCCGGAGCATTTCAATATGATTGCTCCGGTCTTCTTAGAGTGGGTATTGACATCTATATTAAATGTGTTGTAAAAATCTGCTATTTGCGCAGATTATCGTAATTGTAAGGATTATAATCGGAAAACTCTTCTTTATTATCCTCTTTCATAGCGTAATCGCTGTTCTTCCAGAATCCCCGCCCTGCCGAGTAATCCATGCCTTTGGTTCTGTAATAGGAATACATAATAAGCAGCATGCAGATCAGTAAAAAAATCCAGATCATTATTTTCATATTCTCTCATCCTTTAATAAATAATGCAGCGGTGAAAACTACTCTGAAGTTCCGCCTTAATAAACTAATTTTCATATACCATATAAGCATTCCCTCGTTATCGTGACAGAGAATAGCTTATAGGCGGAAGCTTTCTTCATGTCATAGGGGGAAAATATCAGATAACTCTTCGTCCGTCTTATCCTGCAGCTGTGCAGCCAGAAACGCCAAGGTCATAATCTGCAGTGTTTTCCGCAGCTTGGTTTTTCCTGTTTCGTCGAGGTCGGGTATATGTGTAACCTGTTCGGAAATGATCGTCTTTATTACGTCAAAGTCACAGGTGTGTGACGTATCGCACATATACGCAGCCTTGCAGAACTCATTGAAGAGTATCTCGTCGCTTACGACGTCATCAGAGGTGTCTTCCACATCACCGTTGATGTATGTCATAAGGTTGATGACGTTCTCGATTTTCATTGAACGTCTTATGCTGTTTATCAGCATGATCCTGACTATCTGCCGCTTGCCGTATCTCTTGTTGATCGGCGACGGCACCCAGCCTCGTTTGACCCAGTTCTGAATGGTCGAGGTTTCAAGACCGGTCATCTCTCTTACCTGAGCAAGGGTAATTCCGTTTGTAAATGCGAAAAAAGGTTTTATAACATCAAATGCACATGAGCTTTTTGTCGTGTCGAATTCAAGAACCGTTCCCGGTATATATTTGATCATAGTCGTTCCTCCGCTTATGATGATAATATGATTATACCATACGTTCAGCTGATTGTCAATTTTTTGTTCAACCAACCATCATATATTATCAAAAAATCGGAAGTTCCTATGCGAAATATCTTGTTCAACAGTCATGCGTGTTAAAACGCTGCCTTTTTGGCTTTGTAATCGACAAGAAATGACTCATTCATATAACGATGTATCATTGTCATCACTCCTTTTGCTGTGGTGATTAGATTATATCACACGTTCACGTGACTGTCAATAGTGTTCCGAAGATTTTTTAAAAAATTTTTTATTTTTTTTAAATCATGTACCAAAACAAGCTGTTTTTTATAGTATGTAATATAGACGTCGAGAAAAATCTCGGCTCTGTAAATATTATATTAACGGGAGGCACATATTATGTGTAACGCATTTGGTAACAACAGCTGTACTTGGATCATTCTCTTGGTAATCATTCTTATTGCCTGCAACGGCAATTGCGGCGGCAGCAACGACTGCGGATGTGGCTGCAACAACGGCTGCGGCTGCTGATAAATACTCGGCACTCGTATAAACCTGCGGCAGGGGAAACCCTGCCGCTTTTTTTATCGGGTATGATACGATTTTTTAATTGAATCTGTGAAAAAACACAGTTTTAAAAAATCAGAATTGTTTTTATACTCCCTCCGTCACAAGTAATTTTACTGAAAACTGAAGACTTAAAACTTAAAATATCGGAGTCGCTTCGCTCCTGATCTTTAAATAATAGCTTCAAAAAATATTAATACAATAAAAGAGCGAAGCGATTTTCCAATATTATTCATTCTTTAATCTTAAGTTTACGGCATTACCCGAAAGGGGAGCTGTCAGCTATGCTGACTGAGGGAGAGTAAAAAGATAGGACGCGAAAGC
>CADBRK010000023.1 GCA_902797065.1 uncultured Ruminococcus sp. | reverse complement strand
TCCGTGAGGTTGTCAAAATTCCTGTTTATCTTCATAGCTCAATTCTCCACCGTTCCGTCAAAAACAAATTCTGCGGGACCCGTCATAAGGACGCGCTCGCCCGTATATTTAATCGTAAGCACGCCGCCGCGCAGATGAACTCGCACATCTTCGTTCATAGGGCATATCCCGTTTGTAACAGCCGCCGTCACCGTGGCGCACGCACCCGTTCCGCAGGCAAGCGTTTCGCCGCTGCCGCGCTCCCAGACGCGCATACGCAGGTCGTGACTGCCGAGAACATTGACAAACTCGATATTCGCTCTGTCGGGGAAATATTTGTGGTGTTCAAGCGGTCTGCCGATTTTTTCTATATCAAGAGTATCTGTCGGAACATCGGTGAAGATAACACAGTGCGGATTGCCCATATCGACAAAGGTATAGACATACTCGCCGTTCTCCGTTGTTATCGGCTGAGATACTGCGCCGACGATCGGTTTTCCCATATCGACGGTAACGCTGTCGGTGATATGATCTTTAGTGTGTATATCGAGCGTTTTTATTCCCGAGCGTGTTTCGAGCGTGACCGTCGTTTTATCGGTCAGACCTCTGTCATAGACATATTTTGCGATACAGCGCGAAGCATTGCCGCACATAGCGCCCTCGCTGCCGTCTGCGTTGAACATTCTCATTCTGAAATCAGCCTTGTCTGACGGCATGATAAGCACGATGCCGTCGCCGCCGATACCGAAATGACGGTCGGATAATTTTTTCGACAGCGTCTCGGGGTCACTCGGTGTGGAGTTTCTCACACAGTCAAAATATATATAGTCGTTTCCGAGACCGTGCATCTTTGTAAATTGTAAGTTCATGATTAACACTCCATTGTTTATATCATATTCGTGTATCTCATCAGGTATTCGTCAACCTCACGAGCACACGCTCTGCCTTCGGAAATAGCCCATACAACGAGGCTTTGACCTCTGTGCATATCTCCCGCAGTGAATACCTTTTCGGCGCTCGCCTTGTATTTCTCCGGCTCTGTTGCCACGTTCGTTCGTGCGTTTAATTCCACTCCGAACGCTTCGGTGACGTACTTCTGCGCACCCGTAAAGCCTGCGGCTATAAGCAGCATATCGCAGTCCACGGTGTACTCGCTGCCGTCAACGGGTGTCATGATCGTTCTGCCGGACGCTTCGTCTTTTTTCGGTTCAAGCTTTATAAGCTCCGCTGCTTTGAGTTCCCCCTGCTCGTTTCCGATAAGGCGCTTGACAGTCGTCTGATATACTCTCGGGTCGTGACCGAAAACAGCGGCTGCTTCCTGCTGACCGTAGTCCGTCTTGCAGACTCTCGGCCACTGCGGCCATGCGTTGTCGGGAGTGCGCTCATCGGGCCGCTTCGGCATCATTTCAAGCTGTGTAACAGATTTGCTGCCGTGACGCATACACGTTCCGACGCAGTCGTTGCCCGTGTCGCCGCCGCCTATAACTATGACATTCTTATCCTTTGCGTTTATATAATTACCGCTTTCATACTCACCGTTCAAAAGCGCCTTTGTCGTCGATTTCAGGAAATCGACCGCAAAGTGTACGCCCGAAAGTTCTCTGCCCTCGATGTTCAGGTCGCGCGGCTGAGACGCTCCGCAGCAAAGTACGACGGCATTGTATTCACTCATTAAATCCTTGGCGGAAATATCCTGTCCTACATTGCAGCCCGTTCTGAACTCCACACCTTCTTTTTCCATAAGGCGTATACGGCGAAGAACGACGCTCTTGTCAAGCTTCATATTCGGGATACCGTACATCAGCAGACCGCCCGGACGATCTTCCCTCTCGAACACCGTCACGTTATGGCCGCGCTTGTTGAGCATATCTGCGCATGCAAGACCGGAAGGACCCGAGCCGATGACTGCGACCTTCTTTCCCGTGCGCAGCATCGGCGGTTTAGGCTCCATACAGCCGTTTGCAAAGCCGTACTCGATAATAGCAAGCTCGTTGTCGTGAACGGTCACGGGCTTGTCGTTCAAGCCGCACGTACACGCCGCCTCGCAGAGCGCGGGACATACCCTGCCCGTAAATTCGGGGAAATTGTTCGTTTTCAGCAGTCTGTTCAGCGCGTGTTCAAAGTGACCGTTGTAAAGCTCGTCGTTCCACTCCGGGATAAGATTGTGCAGCGGACAGCCCGACACCATGCCGTTCAGCTTCATCGCCGACTGGCAGAACGGCACACCGCAGTTCATACAGCGTGCGGCCTGCTCCCGCCTCTCTGTCATGTTGAGCGGAGAATGGAACTCGTTAAAATTCTGTATTCTGTGCATAGGTTCGACAGTTGCGTTGTTCTCCCTGCCAAACTCCATAAAACCTGTTGACTTTCCCATTGTCTCATTCCCCCTTCTGAGCTTCGTAGAACGCTTCCAGAACTGCCTGTTCGTGGTCAAGTCCCTTTTCCTCAAAGTGACCGATAAGCCCGAGCATTCTATTGTAATCATTCGGCATTATTTTCTTGAAATTCGGCAGATACGCATTGAAGTTTCTGAGCATTCTTCCTGCCAGCGGCGAGCCGGTCGCCTCAAAATGCTTTTCGATCATCGTTCTGAGTTCCTCTATATCGTGCTTTTCGCTAAGCTCGCTCATGGTCACAAGCTCCTTGTTAAGCTTTAAGTAAAGGTCGTGCGCTTCGTCGTAAACATACGCTATACCGCCGCTCATTCCGGCTGCAAAGTTGCGTCCCGTTTTGCCGAGAACAACTACTCTGCCGCCTGTCATGTACTCGCAGCCATGATCTCCCACGCCCTCGCATACGGCATACGCGCCCGAATTGCGCACGCAGAAGCGTTCTCCGGCGATGCCGTTTACATAAGCTTCACCCGATGTTGCGCCGTAAAGTGCAACGTTGCCGATGATGATATTCTCCTCCGGCTTAAATGTGCTGTCCTTCGGCGGGTAAACTATCAGCTTTCCGCCCGAAAGTCCTTTGCCGAAATAATCGTTTGAGTCGCCTTCAAGCCTCAGCGTCAGTCCCTTCGGGATAAACGCACCGAAGGACTGTCCGCCGCCGCCCGTACACTGCACGGTGTAGAAATCATCTTCGAGACTGCTGCCGAACTTCTGTGTGAGTGTTGAACCGAATATCGTACCGAATGCACGGTCTGTGCTCGACACCTCGGCTTTGACCGTTTTCTTTGTGTGGTTTGCAATCGCCTTTGTAAATTTCGGGATAAGCCTGCTCTCGTCAAGCGTCGTCTGAAGCTTGAAGTCGTAAACATCCTTCGGGTCGAAATGAGTCTTATCCTCATTCATGAAATCACGGCTGAGTATTCCCGAAAGGTCGATCATTTCCGCTCTGTGTGTTACCTGAGTCTCCTTGACCTTCAGAAGATCGGTTCTTCCGACAAGCTCCGAAACTGTACGAACGCCGAGACGAGCCATGATCTCACGCAGCTCCTGCGCAATAAACATCATAAAGTTTACGATGTATTCCGGCTTGCCTGCAAAACGCTTTCTGAGTTCCGGATTCTGTGTCGCGATTCCGACGGGGCAGGTATCAAGATTGCACACTCTCATCATAACGCAGCCCATCGTAACGAGCGGAGCCGTCGCAAAGCCGAATTCGTCCGCGCCGAGCATAGCGGCGATTGCAACATCTCTGCCGCTCATCAGCTTGCCGTCCGTTTCTATGATAACTCTCGATCTCAGGCCGTTTTTGATCAGCGTCTGATGCGTCTCCGCAAGACCGAGTTCCCACGGCAGACCCGCATTATGGATAGAGCTTACCGGAGCAGCGCCCGTACCGCCGTCATAACCGGAGATGAGAACCACCTGTGCGCCCGCCTTTGCAACTCCTGCCGCAATTGTTCCTACTCCTGCTTCCGAAACAAGTTTTACGGAAATACGGGCTTTTCTGTTGGCATTTTTCAGATCATAAATGAGCTGCGCCAGATCTTCGATTGAGTATATATCGTGATGCGGCGGCGGTGAGATGAGCGATACGCCCGGTGTAGAATAGCGGTTCTTCGCTATCCACGGATAAACCTTCTTTCCGGGCAGATGACCGCCCTCGCCGGGCTTTGCGCCCTGTGCCATCTTTATTTGTATCTCCTGTGCGCTGAGCAGATATTCGCTTGTAACACCGAAACGGCCTGAAGCGACCTGCTTGATAGCGGAGTTTTTGTTCGTTCCGAGACGTTCGGGCATTTCGCCGCCCTCGCCGGAGTTCGACTTGCCGCCGAGCATATTCATAGCCTCAGCCATACACTCGTGGGCTTCCTGACTGATCGAACCGTAGCTCATAGCGCCCGTCTTGAAACGCTTTACGATCTTGCTTGCCGGCTCTACCTCGTCTATCGGGATAGGTGTACAGTTATCAAAATCAAACGACATCAGACCGCGCAGTGTATGCGGAACGCTTTCGTCGTCCAACATAGCGGTGTATTCCTTGAAGCGCTCATAGCTGCCCGCCTTCGTCGCTTCACGCAGTGCAATGATCGTCTGCGGGTTGTACATATGATCCTCTTTATCATGACCCGAACGCAGCTTATGTGTACCTACGCTGTCGGTCGAGGTATCAACTCCGAGTCCGAGCGGATCAAAAGCGTGGTCGTGCCGCCACTCAACGCCCTCGCCGATCTCTTCAAGACCGATACCGCCGACACGGCTGACTGTATTCGTGAAATACTTGTCGATAACGTCCTGCCTGATGCCGACTGCCTCGAATATCTGCGACGACTGATAAGAATGTATAGTCGAAATACCCATTTTAGACGCTATCTTTACAATACCGTGGAGTACTGCCGAATTGTAATCTCTGATAGCCGTGTGGTAATCCTTGTCGAGAAGTCCCTTGTCGATCAGCTCGGAAATACATTCCTGAGCAAGATACGGGTTGACCGCTCTTGCGCCGTAGCCGAGAAGCGCCGCAAAATGATGTACCTCGCACGGCTCCGCACTCTCCAGAATGATCGATACGGCGGTGCGCTTTTTCGTCCTGATAAGGTACTGCTCCATAGCCGAAACGGCAAGCAGTGACGGAATAGCGACGTGGTTTTCGTCAACGCCTCTGTCGGAGAGAATAATTATGTTCGCGCCCTTTCTGTACTCACGGTCAACGGACACAAACAGCCTGTCAAGTGCGCGTTCAAGCGGTGTATTCTTATAGTACAGAAGCGATACCGTCGCAGCCTTGAAGCCGGGGCGTTTTATCGCCTTAATCTTCATAAGATCTACGCTCGTGAGTATGGGGTTATGTATTTCCAGCATATTGCAGTTTTCTGCTTTTTCTTCGAGAAGGTTGCCGTCCGAGCCGACGTATACCGTAGTGTCGGTTACGATCTCCTCACGGATAGCGTCGATCGGCGGGTTTGTGACCTGAGCAAATATCTGCTTGAAATATGAGAACAGCGACTGATGCTTTTCGGAAAGTACGGCAAGCGGTATATCCGTACCCATTGCAGCTGTCGGTTCGCCGCCGTTCTTCGCCATAGGCAAAATAGAATCCTTTATCTGCTCGTATGTGTAGCCGAACGCTTTGTAAAGTCTGTCGCGCTGCTCCTGCGTATGATTTTCAACCTTGTGATTAGGTATCGGAAGATCGGAAAGCAGTACCAGATTTCCGTCAAGCCACTCGCCGTATGGTTTTTCCATAGCGTATCTGCGCTTACACTCCTCGTCGGAGATGACACGCCGGGTATTCAGGTCTACAAGCAGCATTTTACCCGGCTGCAAGCGGCTTTTCCTTACTATCGACGCATTATCGACAGGCAGAACGCCGACTTCCGAGGACAGTATAAGCATATCGTCATTCGTGATGTAATATCGCGACGGACGCAGACCGTTTCTGTCAAGGACTGCGCCGACGGTGTCGCCGTCCGTGAAAAGTATAGCCGCAGGACCGTCCCAAGGCTCCATCATCGTCGAGTAGTAGTGGTAGAAGTCACGCTTCTCACGCGATATGGTTTTGTCGTTTGCGTACGGTTCGGGGATAGTCACCATGACCGCCTTCGGCAGCTCCATACCGTTCATCATAAGGAACTCGAGCGTGTTGTCGAGCATAGCGGAGTCCGAACCCGAACCGTTGATAACGGGCAGAACCCTGTCAAAATCGTCCTGCATAACGGGGCTTGTCATTGTTTCCTCACGGGCAAGCATTCTGTCGAAGTTGCCTCTGATCGTGTTGATCTCGCCGTTGTGGAGAATTACCCTGTTCGGGTGAGCGCGCTCCCACGACGGATTTGTGTTAGTGGAAAAACGAGAGTGAACGAGCGCAAGCGCGCTTTTGTAATCCTCGCTCTGAAGATCGAGATAAAACTTGCGGAGCTGACCTACAAGGAACATACCCTTATAGACAATTGTACGTGACGAGAACGAGCACACATAGGTATTGTCGTTTGACTGTTCGAATTCCCGGCGGATAACATACAGCTTTCTGTCAAACTCAATGCCTGTCTTAACGCCGTCCGGCTTTTTTACAAAGCACTGCATAATGTGCGGCATACAAGCAAGAGCCTTGCTGCCGATAACCGTGCTGTCCGTCGGCACCTCTCGCCAGCCGAGAAGCTCCGCGCCCTCTTTTTTGCAGATTATTTCGAGCATTTTCTTCGCCTGACTGCATTTAAGCTCGTCCTGTGGGAAGAAGAACATACCAACGCCGTATTCTCTCTTGTCCGGCAGCTCTATACCGATTTCCAAAGCTGCTTTCGTAAAGAAATCATGAGATACCTGAACGAGTATGCCCACGCCGTCGCCCGTTTCACCCGATGCGTCCATTCCGGCACGGTGCTGCAGCTTTTCAACGATAGAAAGCGCGTCGCTTACGATTTTATGGCTCTGTTCGCCCTTGATGCTTACAACAGCGCCTATGCCGCAGGCGTCGTGTTCAAATTCGGGTCTGTATAATGTATGTGTCTCATTCATGATGATCTACCTCACTCTTCTGTATAGCTGCGTTCAACAGTCCTTTGAATAATGGGTGCGCCTTATTCGGGCGGCTCTTGAATTCGGGGTGGAACTGTACGCCGATATAAAAATCATTTTCCGATATTTCCACTGTTTCAACGATCGTGCCGTCGGGCGATGTTCCCCCGATAACAAGCCCGTTTTCGGTCAGTATACTCTTATACTCGTTGTTAAATTCATAGCGATGGCGGTGGCGTTCGGAAATCTCCGCTTTGCCATAGCATTCACGCAGTTTTGTGCTGTCTTTGATAATGCACGGATACGCACCGAGTCTGAGCGTACCGCCCTTGTTGACGGAATTGCTTTGATCGGGCATAAAATCAATGACCTTATGCTTTGTTCTTTCGTCAAACTCTCCGGAATTTGCATCGGTTAATCCGCAGACATTTTTTGCATATTCGATAACCGCTATCTGCATACCAAGGCATATTCCAAGGTACGGAACGTTGTTTTCTCTTGCGTACCTTGCAGCGGTTATCATACCCGATATTCCCCTGCTTCCGAATCCTCCCGGAACGATTATGCAGTCGCATTTTCCGAGGATAGCGTCGGCGTTTTCACTCGTTATCGTCTCACTGTCTATCCATTCAATATCGGTGTGTGCCGAACAGGCGTAGCCTGCGTGATGTATCGCTTCGGCAACGGAAAGATAAGCGTCATGAAGCTGGACATATTTTCCGACTATACCGACTGTAACGCTTTTACTTCGTTTGTCAATGCTGTCGAGCATTGCACACCACTCGCTAAGATCGGGTGCGGGAGCGTTTATTCCGAGCTTTCGGCAGACCATTGATGAAAAATTCGCTTTTTCAAGCATGATAGGCGCCTCGTACAAAACGGGGACATTAATATTCTCGATGACGCAATCGTCGCTCACGTTGCAGAAGAGCGATATTTTTTTGAAAATGCCATCGTCGAGCGGTTCGTCACAACGCAGTACGATAATATCGGGCTTAATGCCCATGCCCTGAAGCTCCTTGACGGAATGCTGAACGGGCTTTGTTTTATGCTCCTGTGAGCATTTCAGAAAGGGTACGAGCGCGACGTGTATGTAACAGACATTTTCAAAACCGACCTCAAGCCCGACCTGACGTATCGCCTCTATAAACGGCTGACTCTCGATATCGCCCGTTGTGCCGCCTATCTCCGTGATAACTATATCGGCCTCGCTTTTCTTTCCGACATTGTAAATGAAATGCTTTATCTCGTTCGTAACGTGCGGTATGACCTGAACGGTCTCCCCGAGGAATTCGCCCTTGCGCTCTTTGTTGAGGATATTCCAGTATACCTTGCCTGTGGTCAGATTAGAGTATTTATTGAGATCCTCATCTATAAAGCGTTCATAATGACCGAGATCGAGGTCTGTTTCCGCGCCGTCCTCCGTCACATAGACCTCGCCGTGCTGATATGGGCTCATGGTGCCGGGGTCAACGTTGATATACGGGTCAAGCTTCTGAGCAGCGACCTTCAAACCTCTCGCCTTTAGCAGCCTTCCCAACGATGCTGCGGTTATTCCCTTTCCGAGACCGGATACCACTCCACCCGTTACAAAAATGTACTTCGTCATGTTTATTCCTCTCCTGTTAGATCAATGATTATAGCCTTTGCGATGCTGATCTTTTTTTGACCGCTGTCCATAGCCTTTTTTTCAATATATCTGTGAGCCTGCTCCTCTGTCATATCTTTTTCGGATATCAGAAGCGACTTGGCTCTGGTCAATGTCCTGACCTCATGCAGCTTTTCTCTGAGCTTTTTCGAGTCCGCTTTTAGTTTGTTCATCTTAATGACAGACGATGAAAGCAGCATCATCGTCTGACACAGCAGCGATCTGTACAGCGTTGAGGGCAGCGTAACTACACCGTACGGCTCGAGTTTGTAAGCGACCTTTTCGAGCAGCTCTGGCTTTACGATAACAGCTGTGGCATAATCCTGTGAAATATCCTGTGCAAACTTTGTGCCGAATTCATCTGTCAGCGGTGTATGAATAATTACGATATCGACACTTGTGTTAAGAAGGGTGCGTCGTGCATCATTTGCACTCGATAAAACGCGAACGGGTGAAAACCTGTCCTGCG
>CADBRK010000022.1 GCA_902797065.1 uncultured Ruminococcus sp. | reverse complement strand
TCGTTTATGGAAGGTCTGACAGTTACTCTGTACACCTTGTAGACGTGCTTTGCGGGGTGCATGACTTTATTCGCAAAATCGCCGTCGTTTGTCATCAGCAGCAAGCCCTCCGATTCACGGTCGAGTCTGCCCACGGGGAACACCCTTGCAGGTACGTCCTTCACAAGATCGGCAACGCATTTTCTGCCCTGTTCGTCACTCATAGTAGTAACATAGCCTCTCGGCTTATGCAGCATTATGTAGTAGTGCTTTTTCTTCGAGGCGGTGCTGATACGCTTGCCTTTGACTTCTATTTTATCTTTAACGGGGTCTGCCTTGTCTCCTATGCTTGCAGTTATCCCGTTTACCTTTACAAAACCTTTTTCTATTAATTCCTCTGCCTTGCGCCTTGACGCTACTCCGCACTGGGCGAGCAGCTTCTGCAGTCTTATCTTTTCTGCCATTTCTTTTCCCTCATTTTCACTTAAACAATCGCTTAAAAAAGCTTTTTACATTTTCCGTAAATTTGGTCGGCTGTTCCATGTAAGCAGCCGTTTCGTTTGCGGTGACATCGGACTGCCCCGCATAAACGCCGTTATTATAGTATTTTATTGTTCCGATACTGCTGCCCTTTGCGATCGGCGCATAGACGAACCTCGGAATACAGTATACCGCCGTAATATTGGCAAGCCCGTTTTCGTCTGCGCATACGGACGGCTGTTCGCTTACTTCTACCTCTATCTCGGTTCTCGTTCCCCCTACAACGGGAACGGTAAGCCCGGAAAAATCCATATCAAGCTTTTGCACGGACAGCATATCAAAGCCGTGATCGTACATCTTTTTATGGTCGTTCCAGTCGTCGCCGTCGTTAAGAGTAACCGCGATAAGTCTTATGCCGTCCTTCTCTGCGCACGATACGAGCGTTCTGCCTGCTTTATCCGTGTAGCCTGTTTTCCCTGCGATACAGTATTCGTATTCGCTCAGCAGCCTGTTCTCGTTGTAATATGTCTGAGATTTCCCCTACGGAGAAACAAAGTTCACGGTTATGCTGCGCATGGAGTCTGTTTCTCTGAAAAGGCTGTTTTCCATGCAGTACGCCATCAGCTTTGCAAGATCGTGCGCCGTGGTATAATGCTCTTCTGCGTCAAGACCCGACGGCGTAACAAAATTGGTGTCGTGCAGACCGATCTGTCTGCTCTTTTTATTCATGAGCCTTGCGAAGTTCTCCGTACTGCCCGCAACAGTCTGGGCAATAGCGTTGGCTGCGTCGTTGCCCGACACCATAAGCATACCGCCGACAAGATCGAATAAATGAACCTGTTCTCCGGCAGCAAGATACATCGACGATCCCTCGGCGTACATATCGGGTGTAACGGTAACTATAGTTTCTTCGTTATCCGACTGCACCTTCTCCAATCCGAGAATAGCCGTCATTATCTTTGTTGTACTCGCCATCGGCAGACGTTCGTCCGCATTGTGCGACAGCAGGAATTCACCCGTATTAACACAATAGAGCGAATACGCATACGCACTGAGTACGGGTTCATCGGCAGAAGCCGTAACTGTACCGCAAAGGACTGTGACCGCAATTATTACAGCGCATAACATTTTTTTGATTGCCTTCTTCATCATATCACTCCGTTTTTTATTAGAGTATATGATTAAAAGCCGTTATCTATGAATCAGAAATCCTCAACGTCGGCAGCTTCGCTGAAATTCGGGATAGCGTCTGCCGACTTTGACGCTGCTGCGATCGAATCTTCTTTCTTACCGGGTTCTTCCTTGGAGTCCTTCTTCTTTGAAAGCTTCTTGAACAGATCGCCGATCTTGTCTGCAATATCGGGAACCATGCTTATCACTCTGTCAACTGCGCCGTCAAACTCCATATTGAGCATTTTTACGTTGCCGTTATTCACAACAAGGAACGCCACAGGCTGAATAGAAACGCCTGCGCCGCTGCCGCCGCCGAAAAACTCCTTCTGGGTATTCGTTTTCGGGGGCAGATCGGAACCGCCCGACGCAAAGCCGTAGCTCACCCTTGATACGGGTATAATTACCGTACCGTCGGGGCAGATGACAGGTTCGCCGATGATCGTATTGACGTCTACCATCTGTCTGATGTTGTCCATCGTTGTGTTCATCATATTTTCGAGTTTATTGTTTGCCATATATATTCAACCTTTCGTCTAAATTATCAGGTTATCAGATCATGCCTTTGATCTTCATTTTCAGCAGTCTGAACGCCGCTTTAACTGCTCCTGCTATCACAAACCAGGGAACTATGCTTATCTCCGCATCTACGGAAATTTCATTTGCTTTCTTGTCAAAATCGGGGATTATTATTATATTGTAATCCTTGTATTTGAATATCCTGAGTATCACCGCCATAGCCGGATATATTCCCGAACAGGCATAGCCGTACTTTATCGCCGTATCGGCTGCGTCCTCATAAGCTACGGTGATATTCAGATCAAGCTTCCGTATTACTATATTTTTAAACACACTTGAAAGCAAGCCCCCGACGATCTTTGCGATCTCTTTTATAAGCTCGACTATTCCCTCAAGCCCTCGCTGCTTCCATAGTGCTTTCAGTTTTTTCAAAGTTTTGTTTTCTTTTTTCGGCTTTTTCTCTTTTTTTGTTTTTTTATTCTTTTTGTCTTTCTTTTCAGCTTCGGACTTTTTTTCTTCTTTGGTTTTATTTACAGTTCGCTTTTGAGTCGGCTTATTTTCAGCTTTTTTATTTTCTCTCTCGCTTTTTGCGAGTTCTTTTTTCTTTTGTTTTTCTGCTTTGATAAGCTCTTTTTGTCTCTTTTTTTCTTCCTTTTCGGCTTTCTTCCTCTCTTTCTCCTCGTCGGGTTCGAGCGGAATGGGTATCTTTAAAAAGAGATATTTCACTGCAAGCTTCGGCTTTTCGTCAAGAGAGAAGCATACCCCCACCGGGAACGCAAAGGCGACTCCGAGTACTGCAAGAACGATAAGAATAATCAGTAAAATCCACAGCAATATTTTAAGTATTATCAAATCGTCACCTCCGGAATTTGCCTTGCTGCGTCCGACAAAGCCATCAAGCTTATTGTGTACATGCCGAATATATATTCGCCGGACGGCTTATATGTTATTCGGACGTTCAGGCAGTTATGTTCTCGCCTTTCAGAAAGCTGTCCACCGTACCGCACCATTTTTCCGGCTCATATACGGCTATCTCGCAGTGCTTGCAGCCGTCAAACTGTTTTACCGCAACGCTGCCCTTATACAGTTCACTCATTTTCCCGGCAGCCTTTACTGAATAGACCTCGTTGCCCTTCGTGCCGTGCATAAAGAGTATTTTTGTACCGTTTTTATTATCATGCCCGGAAAGTCCTATATCGCAAACGCCGCTAATCATGTTTTCGATCGAGCTGTCGCTCATGGTATCGGCAAATTTCAAAAAGCTTTCAATATATTTTTCGGGAAGAAAATCCCTCTTGAAATTCTCCAGCGTCTTTTTGTCTCTCTGCTTTGACTTGTGTATGATAGAAATATACGACATAGTCATAAACTTCTTCGCTATGAAAGACCCTTTTACAAGCGGTGCGCCGTCGAGCACAAGGTTGTCTATTGATATATTCCGGCGTTCAAAGATCCTGTTTGCGATCTTGCCGCCCATAGACAGTCCGCACAGCGCATAAACTCTGCCGCCGAAATTCTCTTTGACATACGCTTCGATCTTTGCCGCTTCGTCATCAATGGACAGAAACTCGCTTGCTTCTTCTTCGATATGTGCGTCAAGCGCAGGAACGGCAACAAAATAATTCTGTTTGAAATACTCCGCCTGCGGCTGCCATATCTGCCACGGCGTAAGCACACCGTGTATAAGGATCATCGGCTTATTGTTCCTGTCTCCGAATTCATGAAACTTCATATTTACCCTCTTTCAGATAGTATATACATACGGTCATTTGCTTTCTTCCGTATTTTCCTGTTCCTCTTTGTTCTCTTTTTCGGGCAGCTTGGGCAGCCCTTCGAGCGTTTCTATACTAAAGCACCTGAGGAAATGCTCGGTAGTACCGTACAGAAGAGGTCTGCCGGGCAGCTCCAATCTGCCTTTTTCTTCGATAAGCCCCTTCTGGCACAAACTGCCTATAACGCCCGAACAGTCAACTCCTCTGACCTGCTCCACGAACGCCTTCGTCACGGGCTGATTATATGCAACTACCGCAAGCACCTCCATAGCGGCCTGCGACAGCGGCGTGTTCTTCTTCATATCCATGACC
>CADBRK010000021.1 GCA_902797065.1 uncultured Ruminococcus sp. | reverse complement strand
CAAACAGAATACTCACATAATACTTTTCGCTTGCATTTTTACTTATAGTTACGGACTTCAATTTGTAGTTTTCGGGAATTGTACGGTGCTGTTTCATTTTCACAAATCCTACTTTTGGGAGCTTTATCATTCTGTTTTGAATGATAATATTTCCGTTCACAAAGTTTGTTGTGTAGCTATGCTTATTGCTCTTCTTTGATTTGTATTTCGGAAAACCCACTTTTTTATCTCTGAAAAAGTTGTTATATGCACTTTGCAGATTTAATTGTGCATTTGCAAGAGCAAGACTGTCAACTTCTTTTAGCCACTCAAATTCAGATTTGTACTGTGCGGGAGTATTGTTCAGCTTCTTTTGGTATTTGTTGTAGTATTCTATTTTATCAGCTAACATTCGATTGTATATGAATCTTACACAACCGAATGTCTTTGCAAACATAATCTTCTGTTCGCTGTTCGGATAGATTCTGAATTTGTAGGCTTTGTTCATCTTTGCTCACCACTTTGTTCTAAAGCATAGCATATAATGGAATCATAGTCAATGATAATTCAGCCTACGGCTGAAGGGCAATTCATCCCGCCGCCTATAGAGGGTGCGGTCTGCCGGTGGCAGACGTTGCCATAAGGCAACATCACCGACCGAGCCGGTTGGGAACCGTCCCCGACGGCAGGCGAGACCCGGGGGACTTCTTGCCGGTTAGGTTAAACGAGGTGATCTCTATGCAGGAAAAAACATATAAAACACGGTGCGGTATCATTCATTATTGGGTCGATACATCGGCGGTCTGCAAAGATCGTCAGCTTATATTTCTCCCCGGGCTTACTGCGGATCATAGATTATTTGATAAGCAGATCGCGTACTTTAAAGGCAAGTATCCCGTTTTCGTGTGGGACGCACCCGGGCATGCAGCTTCTTGGCCGTTTGAATTTGATTTTACATTAGAGGATAAGGCAAAGTGGCTTAATGAGATACTAAAGTCCGAAGGCTTTGATGATCCCGTAATAATCGGGCAGTCAATGGGCGGATATGTGGGTCAGATGTACTCGCAGCTGTACGGCGATAAACTGAAAGGCTTTGTTTCCGTTGATTCCGCCCCGCTGCAAAGGCGGTATGTCACGGCGGCGGAGATATGGCTTTTGAAGAGAATGGAGCCTGTGTACCGTCATTACCCGTGGAAATCGCTGCTGAAATCAGGCACGAACGGCGTTGCGGAGACCGAGTACGGACGAAAGCTCATGCATGATATAATGATGGTGTACAACGGCGACAAGGAGCGGTATGCAAAACTGTCGGGGCATGGATTTAAAATGCTTGCCGAGTCGTTCGAGGCAGATCTGCCATATGAGATCAAGTGCCCTGCTCTTCTCATATGCGGCGAGAAGGATCATGCCGGATCGTGTATCAGATACAACAAAGCGTGGCACAGAGAGACGGGAATACCTATCGAATGGATAAAAGGCGCAGGCCATAATTCAAATACAGACGCACCGGAAGAGGTCAGCCGTCTGATTGAAAAGCTTGTTTCTTCGTTGTGAAGAAGGGGGATAATTATGGCGTCAAGCAAAGAATACTTAAATTTTATACTGGAGCAGCTCTCCGAAACAGATGATATATCACATCGTGCGATGATGGGCGAATATATCATCTACTGCGGCGGAAAGGTCGTCGGCGGTATTTATGACGATCGCTTTCTCGTTAAGCCGACGAAGTCCGCAAAGGCTATGATGCCCGACGCAGATACACAGCTGCCGTATGAGGGCGCAAAAGAAATGCTGCTTGTTGACAATCTTGATGACAGGGAGTTCCTGAAAAAGCTGCTCGAAACTATGCGTGACGAGCTGCCTGCTCCCAAAAAAAGAAAATAAAAATATAACCGGGCAACCCTGATTTTCGGGCTGCCCGGTTTTTTGTAATAATGATCTTTTTACGGCTGAGCCTGGATCGGGAGAGTTATGATCTGCCCGACTTTGCTCGTTGTCTGTATGTTGATCGTATATCTCAGGATATTCAGACAGTCTGCGCCGCCGATCTTGCTGTCGCCCGTAACGTCTCCGAGTATGAGCTGTTCGTCGTCGAGCGTCTTGAGGTTTACCGTATAACGCTGCAGCATTAAGCTGTCCGCTGCGCTCACCTTGCCGTCTCGGTTGACGTCGCCCATTATAGCTGTCTTTTTATCCGTGTCGGTGTTGGTGTCGGTGTTTGTATCTATGTTCGTGTCCGTATCGGTGTCGGGCTTTTGAGCCGTGTAAGATATCTCGATCAGCTCGCTGCCTGCTATGATTGCTTCTTCTCCGTTGATATAAAATACGGTGTTCTCATCGAACGTATAGCCGTCCTTCGGTTCGATCGCTATGCGTACGCAGTAAGACTTTCCTTCTTCAAAGGTATCGTCTGCAGTGATGTCGGGATACGCTTCTCCGTCGTCAAGATACCACTGTTCGACTTTGACCGTGTACGGGCTGTCGTCCGCCGTAATTACGGTAAATGAAGGCTTTTCGCCTGCGACAGGCTTTGCTATCGTGCATTCCGCGGAGTTGATCGTTTGCGTCTCCGTGTCGGTTGCGATCTCCGTGTCGGGTGAAAGTGTAAAGGTTACTTCCACGAGTCCGCCCTGATCGAGAACGGCGGGGGCTTCTCCGTTTACCGTGAATACCGTATGTTCGTCAAACTCAAAGCCTTCGTTCGGCGTGAAGCGTATTCTTGCGGCATAGGTCTTGCCTGCTTCAAACATATCGCTTCCCGTCAGTGCAGTGTGCGATCCGCCGTCGTCAAAGTACCATTCCTCCATTGATACGGCGTAGCTGCTTTCGTCTGCCGATACAGGCGCAAAGTCGGGGCTGTTCCCTGAAGCCGGCACGGTCAGCGTACATTCCGCAGCGGTGATGACGGTTTCCGGAGTTTCCGTATTTGTATCGGTCTGAGTGTTAGTCTCCGTGTCTGTCTTGGTGTCGGTGTCTGTCTTTTTGTCCGTGTCTGTTTTGGTGTCGGTATCCGTCTTTGTATCGGTATCGGTTTTCTTGTCGGTATCCGTCTTTGTATCGGTGTCGGTTTTAGTGTCGGTATCCGTCTTTTTGTCCGTGTCGGTTTCGGGCTTTGAGTCGGGTCTTTGTCCTACCGCAACTATAGCCACATCGCCGCTGTACTTATCCTCAACGGTTATTTCACCTTTGGCGTTCGATTCTGCCTGGTCAATATCTGCAAGGTTTGCACTGTCGATGAGGTCCTTTGACTTATCGTATACCGTAAAGAGCGCATACGTAGTCTCGGGGCGCAGACCCGTGATCGTCGCCTTGGGTATTGCTCCCGAAGTATCCGGCATATTCGCCGAACCTACGAGCGTTACGAAAACATTGGGCATTTTCTGATTAAAATACTTCTTGGCGTTTACGATAGGATCGTTGCTGCGATAATCGACATGGTGCTGCGGCCAGTGCTCGGATTTCACAATCTCTGTGTTGATATATACTGCGTTCCATTCGTCTTTTGAGCCTGTGAAATAAACATCTGCAAAGCTCTTGTTTGTGTATGTTGCGCAGTAGCCGATCTCGGTGAGCGTTTTCGGGAGCTGAATGTGTTTCAAATTGCCGCATTCGTTAAATGCGCTGTTCCCGATATACTCCACGCCTTCGGGTATTCTGAGCGACGTCAGACCGTCACACCCCTTGAAGGTGTAATCCTCGATCCTCGTAATGCCCGAAGGCAACTGTATCGACGGTAATGTGCTGTAAGCGAACGCCCCCGATTTTATTTCTGTTACGCTGTCAGGCAGAGTGAGTTTGAGGTGCTTCTCGGTGTTTTCCTTTCCGCAGAAGGAAAAAGCATTTTCGCCTATTGATGTAAGTTTCGGCGGAAGAGTTACGTCTGTAAGCATTTCGCAGTATTTAAAGGTGTAGTCGTGTATTTCCGTCACTTTTTCGGGAATAACAATGCTTGTAAGGCTGTCGCAGCCGAAGAATGCAGAGTCGTTTATAAGCACAAGATCATTCGGGAGAGTTATCCCGGTCATACTCTTGCAGTTTTTAAATGCGGATATGCCGATATACTTAACGGTGTCGGGTATTGATACGGAAGTCAGGCTTTGGCAGCCGTCGAACGCATTTCCTTCTATCCCTGTTATGCCGCTTTTGATCGTGACTTTCTCCATGTACGGAGTATTGAATACATTACCCGGTACTTTTTCCATAGACAATGGTATAATCACTTCGGTGAATGATTTGCAGCCGTCGAACGGGTCTTTGTCAAATGCATACTTCGCATTTTCCGAGAACAATACGGTTGACGCGGACGAGCAGTTCCTGAATGCGCAGCTGCCTATCTCAAAATTGCCTTTAATGAAGTTTATCGTTTCGATTCCCGTGCAGTCTTTGAACGCTTCGTCGCCGATCTTCATGCTGCGCCCGAATACAAGCGCACCCGTTGCTTTTGAGCCTTCAAATGCATTGCTCTGTATAGTAAGAGTATCGCCCTCGGCGTCAAATCCGACCGAAAGAGAGGTACAGCCTGCAAACGCATTATAGCCTATCAAAGTAACGCTTGACGGTATCTTGATGTAGGTGAGGTTTTCGCAGCTGCTGAACGCATATTTGCCTATCGTTTCGATATTATCCGGCAGAGTATAGTACGAGATTCCCGAACCCGCAAAGAAGTATTCCGGTATCTGCCTCATGGCGGCGTTGATATGCACTTCTTTGAGGTTTGAGCATTCGTCAAACATTTTTTTGCCGTATTTTGTCGTGTGGGTAAGGTCTATTTCTTCAAGAGAAGAACAGCCCTTGAACAGTTCGTCGGAAAGCTGTATTTCCTTTTCGGGGAGTATCACCTCCGTAAGCGACGAGCAGTATTGGAATGCGCCCTCGCCGATCGCTTCCAACGTGTCGGGCAGGGTGACCTTCCTGCACTTTACGCACTGTGTAAACGCAAGGCTGCCTATACTCTGTACGCCCGGTTCAACGATTATTTCGGTGACAGCCTTGTCGGAGATCGTGTAATTGTCATACCACGGCGGCAGGACGGTCTTGCCGTAAGTAAGACTGTAATCGTCCATAGCACCCGTACCGTAAATGTAAAGTCTGCCGCTTGAATACACAGCCCATTCGAGGTTATCGCCGCATGTGCCCTTTTCGAGCAGAGTCGATACTTCCGTTGTGTGATCGCTTGTGCCCTCGGGTGTGTAGTATGTGCTGTAATAAATATTGCTGCATTCTGTTACGATCTCGTTGTTTGACGAGAAAGCTATCTTTTCCCAGTCGGTTTTCGAGCTGAGATAATAAATGCTGTCAAGCTCAAAGATGTCAAATGCGCCCGAATCCATTACGGCAACGCCTGCGGGTATCTGAACGGCTTTTATGCCGTAGAAGCCCGAAAAAGCGCCGCTTGCTATATGCTTTACACTGTCGGGGATATATATAATATCCTTGTAGTAATCGGTGTCGGCGATGTACTTTATGAGTATGCCGTTCCCGACAATGTTGAATTCTTTGTTAAGCGATTCGAACCACGGCGTATTGCGGAAGCAGTTCTTCCCGACAGAGGCAAGAGTATCGGGCAGATAGATATATTCAAGACTTGTGCAGTTGTCAAATACTTCGTTTCCGAGCATCGTGAAAGAGGGGCTTAAATTCACGCTGTACAGACTGCGGCAGTTTGTGAAAGCGTTGTTGTGTACCATAACTGCGCCGCCTGCATCTATCTGTCCGAGAGATGTGCAGTCCTCGAATGCGCCCTGCGTTATTATCGTTATCTTATTGGGAAGTCTGATATATTTAAGAGAAGTACAATTCTTGAAGCAGTACGGAGAGATACTCTCCAGGTCCGAACCGATATGTACGTCCGTTACTTTTTCAAGTCCGTAAAAGGCGTTTCTGCCTATCTTCTTTATGCCCGATTCTATAACTATTGCCTTTATTTTGTCTTTGTACTCATACCACGGTGCGAAGGTATCTGCGTCGGGGTTATAGTCGGGGATAGCCGCGCTGCCCGAATTGCCGTAGATGTACAGCGTGCCGTCGTCATACAGCTCCCACATATTGTGCCAGCTTACCGTGCCGCTTTCCGTGGGCGAGGTCTCCTGCGTGGTGTGACCGTATATCGAGTCCTCAAGCGACATCTCGAAATGCTTCTGCGCATTGAGAAGCGGATCGTTGCCCGATTCTATATCTATCATATCCCAGTATGTCTGAGACATAGGGTAATACACATGAGCAAGAGAGGAACAGCCGTCAAAGGCGTTTTCTCTGATATTCTTTGTGCTTACGGATATTTCCGCTTTTTCGAGTCCGCTGTCTTTGAATGCGTTTGAACGTATCTCCACGGCGCGGTACGGCACTTCTATGGCTTTAAGCGAGGTGCAGCCCTGGAACACGCCCTTATCTATACATGTAAGATCGTCGGGCAGATTTGCCTCTGCAAGCTTAGTGCAGCCCGAGAACGAGTATTCGCCCAGATCGGTGAGCGTGTCGGGGAGATCAATGCGCAGTAATGAGGTACAGCCCGAGAAAGCGCGCGGGCTTATTGTTTCGACTTTGCCGAAAGCGGCTGTCGTAAGCTCGCCGCAGTTTTCAAATGCGCCGTTTGAAATTATCTTTACGTTGTCGGGCAGATATGTATTCCTTACGCTGCTGCCCTTGAATGCGTATGCTCCTATATGCGTCAACGTTTTTCCGAAGTAAGTATAGCCGCCCGACAGGTTCGGCAGATCACGGAAAGAGTTTTCGCCTATACGTGTAATGCCGTCTTCAATGACTATCCTTGCTATCTTATCGGCATTATCGCTCCACGGGATACTATCCTCGGCGAAATCGTACATTTTGCCGTCGCCCATGATGTACATCGTCCCGCTCTCGTAAAGTATTGCTTTTGCGCTGTCGCCGCAGACCCAGCTGCGAACGGGCGATGTGTCGTCAAAATAGTGATTTTCGCCGGAGAAGTCAAAGCTGCTGTTAAAGTGGATATTTGCCGTGAGCAGGCTGCCGTGCTGCGTTCCGAAAGAAATGCTGTCCCACTCGTTGTGAGTGCCGCTGTAGTATACGTCCGTGATCGTGTCGCACCCGTCGAACGCCTTGTTGTTTACTTTGATAAGCGAACGGGGCAGCTTCACTGCTTTGAGATTTGCGCAGCCCGAAAATGAGTTTGACTCTATCAGCCTTACGCTTTCGGGTACGGCTATGTACTCGATACCGCATTCCGCAAAAGCCTCGGTGTCGATGATCTCAAGCTTCGGCGGAAGATTTACCGTCCGCAGAGACGGGCATCTGATGAACGCCCTGCCGATTTTTGTCAGATTTTCGGGGAGATATGCGGACGACAAAGAATCGCAGTTTTCAAAAGCGTAGGATTCAATATTTGTGACGGAATCGGGAATAATAATCTGGTTCAGCGACGTGCATTTTCTGAATGCGCTTTGCTCGATATTCTCCAGACTGTCGGGAAGAGATATATAATCAAGCGACGTACACAGGCTGAAAGCGTGGCTGCCGATCGTTTTTAGCACATCGGGGAGAGTTACGCTTGTCAAAGCCGTACATTCCTCAAAGCAATACATCGGCAGAGTATCGAGCGACGTGGACAGCGTAACGGATTCAAGAGCGCTGCATCTGAAAAATGCGCCTTTTCCGAGGGTGTTTACCGTGTCGGGAATGGTGATCGCTTCGAGCGACTTGCAGTCTATAAAAGCGTATTCGCCTATAGTGGTGAGATTTGAGTCGTTTGAGAAATTCACGCTTTTAAGTTCTTTGCAGCCGCTGAAAGCGTAATCGCCTATCGTGTCGGTACTCTTTGGTATGGTGACAGTTTCAAGCGTACCGCAGTATTTGAACGCGCCGCTGCCGATACGGTAAAGACCGTCGGGCAGCGTTATGGTGTTAAGCTTGCCGAGAGCGGTATCAAATGCGTTGTCGCCGATCACCGCAAGACTATCCGGCAGGCTGAAATCTGCCAGAGCATAGCAGCGGCTGAATGCTCCTTCGCCGATTATGCCCAGCGTATCGGGCAGAGTTACCTTTGAAAGGCGCACGCACTCTTCAAACGTCCTCGGCGGCAGTACCAGAAGATTCGGAATTTCGATGTTTTTGAGTTTATAGCAGTGTGAAAAAGCCGCGTCGCCCATAGACGCAAGATTTGAGGGCAATTTTACCGCTTCGAGATTCTCCGAGCGGTCGAACAGATGTTCCCCCAGGGCTTCGACTGAGTCGGCAATATACGCGTACTGAAGATTTTTGAGATCAAAGAAGAAGTAGTTTCCCGCGCAGTCCATACCGTCCTCGACGATAACGTTCTTTACGAGCGGGTTCAATTCTTCGCCGTGCCAGGGCGGACGGAAGTCGTCTGCGTCCTCGTACTCGATCACGTTGTAGCCCGAACCGTAGATAAAGAGGTTTCCGCTTGCGTAAAGCTCCCACAGGATAGAGTCGTCGTCGGAGCACGAACCCCAGGCGATCTTTCCGGTTTTGTCGTCCTCGTGCCTGAGCGGCATATCGTCGGGAACGACTTCGGTATTGCTTTCCACAAACACGTCCCAGACACAATAGCAGTCGCACAGAGGACTGTTATCGTTTGAGAGCAGAAAGCACTTGACGTCGAATTTTTCGGGCAGTGACGCCGTGTTGAACGGAACGTCTATTTCGGCGTCCCACACGCTTTTGTCGATCTCTCTGTTTGCAGATGTAAGCATCATGCCCGTAGTTATATCATAAGCTGCGACAACCAGTCTGCATTTATCGGCTGTTGTGCAGGTTATATGCGCCGTGTTGTCGGTGATCTTTGCGTAAGTGAACCCGTAGCCGGGGTTATTGACGGCGGTGTCGGTAAACACTGCCGAAGTTTCTGTTATATTTGCGCTTGCCGTGACCGGAGGGAATACAGCCGAGCACAAGATAAGAGAAGACAGTATGACTGCGCAGGTCTTTTTGAATTTCATACGTAGCACTCCTTTACTGCATAAAAATGTTTACTATATTTTATCATAATGTTGTTGACATTTCAATGAATTTTTTGTATAAAAATGAGATTTACCAGTTCGGGATATACTTTGAAATGACGAATGCCGTCAAATCGGAAAAAGCCTTGAAAAAAGTTGCATAGCTGCGCACAACTTTGGTTCTTTTTGGGGGGATTAGTGAAGGCGGTCGGGACGCATTACGCACACATACTTTATTGAGAATCAAAAAATAAAGCCTGCGTCTTGCTTTATGATGACTATTGCGTATGTTTGCGTATAGTGCGTAAGATGCGTAAGGTTTTTATATAAGTGTGTATAGAAAATTAAAAATGTAAAAGGGGTCGGCAAGCGCCGACGGGCATTACGCACACAAGCTTTCTTTGTAATCAAGGAATTAAAGCCTGCGTCTTACTGTAATTTTGACGCGAGTTTAAAAGTTAGATAATAAAATACTTCGTACGCGGAATACTTGCAGGCGTTCGCCTGCCAAACCATACGCATTTAGCAAAACCATACGCACGAACTATGCCGCGAGCTTTGAAGCAAGAATAATGTTGAATTACGTACGCGTAATACCTGCAGGCGTTTGCCTGCCAAACCATACACT
>CADBRK010000020.1 GCA_902797065.1 uncultured Ruminococcus sp. | reverse complement strand
CTACGATTAACAGTATCTCTGCTCAGACCATTACGAGCATTACTGCACGCAATTGGATTATTAAAGTGTTTAATTAGAGATTAGTATTAATTGCGTTATAAGTACCTTTGACTCTATGGTCAGATGCTTCCTTCTGAACAAAAAGCTAATGAGTATGACTGATTCAAGTGAATTTGAATTTGAAGAGATCGTCAAAGAAAAAACCGCACTTTACCTTATAACGCCCGACGAAAAAACGACATTTCATTTTCTTGTCAGCGTGTTCGTGAAGCAGTGCTACGAGGTATTCATTGATTACGCTCAGAAATGCAAGGGCGGAGTATTGCCCGTCAGAGTAAACTATATTCTCGATGAATTCTCAAACTTTCCGCAGATATCCGACATGCCGGCTATGATATCGGCTGCACGAAGCAGAAACATTCGCTTTATCCTTGTGGTTCAGAGCAAACAGCAGCTGCTGTCCGGATACGGTGATACCGCCGAAACGATCAAATCCAACTGCAGAACATGGGTATATCTCTCCTGCCGGGAGTTAAGTCTGCTTAATGAGATCTCGGAGTTGTGCGGAACTGTAGAAATCAACGATAGGGAGCATCCCGTGTTGAGCATTACTCAGCTCCAGCGCCTGAAAATAGGCTGGGAAGACAGTCAGGCGCTGATTATGCGCAGCGGTATTTCGCCGTATCTCTCGTGGGTAAAGGATTTTTCGGTATACCCTCAGGCAAAGTTTGATCCTGTGCCGTTTATAGAGCACGATATAAAACCTGCAACGTGTTTTTCGGCTCCTAAGTATATGTACAATATTCTGAAATCCGAACTGGATTCCTAAGAAGAGAAAGGGTGAGAAACATGCTGAAAACAATAACAAGCGAACTTAAAAATGCGGCAAAGAAGCTGAATTCCGAAAAGGTTATCAAGGCTTCTCCGATATATTTACTGCCGCAAAAGAACAGCTCCAATGAACCTATAAGGTATTCATTGGAGCAGCTTATGATCGAACTTGACAAGCATGGGATTATTTCGGAAAAAGACTCTGCTTTTATATATTTAAATGCGGAACATGGAAGCGCCGACATTGTTAACAGCGTTCAGCCGGGCTTGTATGATGATTCCGGTAAATTCAAAAGAACGCTCGAACAGTGGCTCGGCAACATCGTGCAAAAATATCATGTTAATCAGGGTATTGTATTGATTTCGTTTTCCGAGGTGAAGGATATACTTTCCGACGAGATATGGAGCGATCAGCTGTTTCGTCATATAAGATGTTTCAAAAACCGCTTTTTGTTTTTCTTTTCATTTGACGAAAGTGATCTTAAGGACGTAAAGGCATGGGCGGGGAAGAGTTTTTTCTGTGAAACGATAGAGTTGGAAGAGCCGGGCGACGATGATTACATCGACAGCGTTGTGATGTCACTTAATCAATACGGTTTTACTGTCAATGTAAAAGCTGTTGAAAAGTTTAGTCGGATACTTAAACGACACCGATCCGATATTGATTATTCGGTGCTCGATATCTGGCAGAAACAAATTGCATGGAGTGCGATTACGTCAAGCGAAAGCAATTCTTCATTGAACGAAAAATATATATTGGAAGATGAGTTGGTACAGATCATTGAAAATCGCAAATCGGATAAATCGGGTGTGACTATGGGGTTCGGAAGTGTCTGATAATAATATACTCCGTCAAAGTTGAGGAGACCTGATTGGTTGTTTTTTGTATATGTACCGAATATCCGTTTTAATCATTAGCATTGTATTTGACAGCAGAATAAGAATGTTGTATAATTAAAAAAACAGATTTTTGCTCTTGAGTCAGGGTGATTATATTGAACGAGAATTACTTTTTTGAAGCTTTGTTCCGAATAATGTGGGATATGGAAGTGGATATTTTTACAAACCCCAAAAAGACCCTTGCTCTTGTATCTGATATTGTCCCGAAATGCAAAAAACAGAAGAACAGGCTGAAAGCTATGTACGAATGCGGAACAATGAAAAAGATCGAACGCGCTGTTGCAGACAGAGACAACTCGGAACTATATCTTACTCAGGCAGTTACTTTGATAATCAATAGCATTGAAATAAGCGAAGACAGAGCTTTGTTTGCTGTGAATCAGGTAGCTTCTTTGTGGGATGATATGAAGAAGCTTAAACGGTATGCCCCCGAAAAGATGATACGAACCAAACATACAACGAAAATTGAAGATGTTCATGACGAGATGATCGAGGACGATAAAGACGGTGATAATATGATTTTTTTACAAGAAGTGACCGATGAAGAAACCAAGCCCGAAGAGAATACGGAAAACCGGGAACCCGAACAATCCGAACCGGAACAGCAGCCGCCGTCGGAACCTAAAGAAAAGATATTTTCAAAGATGGTCAACAAATGGTGTAGAACCGATTTTGAGGACGGCAGACCGTTTATGTTTGCATGCCCTGTAGGATGGTTTTTGATCATCATTTGTTCTGTTGCCGGCTATTTTATGATACATGATATCACTGTGAGCGATAAATTCGTAATACCGGCATTTTTGTTTATGTTTACAGTTTTGACCGGAAAAAGATTATATCGTTTTGAAAGCGTAGGCAGACTCAGTTTAGTATTGATAGCTATGTATCTTGTAGCTATGTTTAAAGTACTGTGGCTGGGATTAGGTGATATTCGTTTCCTGTGCATTCCTTTAATCAGTGCAGTTCTGATTATTTTTAACAGCGGACGTATCGGCACATGGCTCGACGAATCAAAGAAAAGACCGTTTGCGGCATATCTGATAATTGTGCTTCTGAGCGGAATAGGAACACTGGCAGCTTATGCCGTACAGCACTCTTCGATTTGAGAATAACAGGTGATTGTCATGAGTGAAAAAAGAAAACGTATTTTTAAAGATGCTTTGTTTTTAGTTCCTTTTCTTATCATTACTGCATTATTAACTTTAGGACTTATGTTTGTCGCAGGCAGAGATGTCTTTGAAATGATGACCATTGTAAAGGAAAATACAACGTCTGATCCGGCTATGGATGTTTCCGGGTATATTAATCTGCAGTCAAATAAGTACTCGTTATCGTACTCTTACGGTGATAAGGAAAACTCTGTTGAATATGCCGTTTACTCGTATAACGCCAAAGGAGATAACCCTATAGAAACTCTTGTGCTGAAAGAGGAACGCGACGGCTTCGAGCCGGGTACATATAAAATCGAATGGTATACCAATCAGGATTTCGTTTCATATACACCTGACGGCAGCACGTCTGCCCCTGTTCTTTATTATGCCGAAGAACAGCCGTATATGTGTGAGTATGTAAGATCGTACTCGTGGAGTAATATGCTTTATGGGCTGTCTATTGATTCCGATACAGCAAAGGGCTACAAGGTTTTAAAAGTATTGAGCGCGTATGTATGGGACAATTCCGAGAGGGAGAATATTCTGCTCGGACTCGGCGGGAATCCGACAGATCTCTACTCGTACAGAATTGATAAACCCGGCGAGTATAAGCATATCAAGTTAACCAACAGATAGGAGAGATATAATGGCAAAGTTTTCGTCGGGTAACAGAATACCGCTAAAAAACGGAACGGCTGTTGTAAAAAACAAACTCGGTGAAGGCGGGCAAGGAAATGTTTATCTTGCAGAGATGAACGGCTGTGAGTATGCCCTGAAATGGTATCACACGAATTCTTTAAAAAACCCGGCAAAATTCTACGATAACCTGATCAATAACATTGAGCAAGGCTCTCCGTCACCTGTTTTTATATGGCCGAAAGATGTTACGGAAATAATCGACGGAGAGTTTGGCTATATAATGGATCTTATTCCTTCGGAGTATAAATGTTTTTCCGATTTCTTACTGACAAGAGAAAAGTTTCCTTCCGTTCGCTCTGTTGTAAATGCAGCCCTGAATATTACAAACGGATTCCGGGAGCTGCACAGGAGAGGTTTTTCTTATCAGGATCTGAATGACGGCAATTTTTTTATAGAACCTCAAAGCGGCGCTGTACTCATTTGTGATACCGATAATGTTGCGCCGTACGGTGAGAGTCTCGGTATCGCAGGTAAGGCGCGCTATATGGCGCCCGAAGTAGTGAGAAATCTCAAAGCTCCCGATGTGATGACGGACAGATTTTCTCTGGCTGTTATTCTGTTCAGATTGTTGTTTCTCGATCATCCGCTGGAAGGCAAACGCACATTATGTCCTTGTCTTACCGAGGAGCTTGAACAAAAGTTTTACGGAAAAATACCGCTCTTTATCTATGACAAGCAAGAGAACAGCAACCGTCCTGTTCGGGGCGTTCACTGTAATGTAATAAAGCTATGGGATCTGTTCCCGGGGTTTATCAGAGAGAAGTTCTCTTGTGTTTTTTCACAGGAATGTCTGCACGGTCAGAAACCTAGACCTTCCGACAACGAATGGCAGATCGCATTTACAAGACTGCGTGATTGTATAGTAAAGTGTCCGTGCGGTGGAGATACTTTTGTCGATCTGAATGAAGATGTAAGCTTCTGCATTAATTGCGAAGGAAAAATACCGAGACCGCCGGTGCTTATTTCAAAGAAGTATGCGGCAGCATTGTTCCCGGGTAATAATATATATCGCTGTCACATCGACGTGGACAGCGACGATTACTTACATAAAGTCGGCGAGGTCATCAGGAGCCGCAACCGCCCCGATGTGTGGGGACTTAGAAACACAAGCGGGTATGATTGGAAAGTTACTCTGAAAGACGGAACCGAGAGTATTCTGCAAAACGGCCGTGTACAGATAATTGCCGTGGCAAAATCAATAGATTTCGGCGGCTGTGTCGGACTGATCGCGATGTGAAGGCATTCTATATCGATTCCATGCTTACTTGTGTGCAAATGAGGAGGATAATAATGGCTAATATATATGACGATGTAGTTGAGGTCGCAAGGCGTACGATGGTATTGTTTTTTGTGGTGGACACCTCAGGCAGTATGGAAGGTTCAAAGATCGGTACGCTTAATCAGGCGATCGAAGATGTTATTCCAGAAATCAGCGAAATATCACAAAGCAATGCAGACGCACAGATAAAAATCGCAGTTCTTGCATTTTCAAACAGTGCGAAATGGATCACTCCGAAGCCCGTTCCTGCGGAGGATTTCAGCTGGGATTATCTGAATGCTTCGGGGTTGACTGCTTTCGGCGACGCATGCAGCTGTCTGAATGAAAAGCTTTCCCGAAATGCATTTATGAGTGAAATAACGGGTTCGTTTGCACCTGCTATCTTTTTGCTGTCGGACGGTGAACCTACGGACGAGTACATAGACTGTTTGGACGATCTTTGGAAAAACAACTGGTTCAGGAAAGCAATTAAAGTAGCTGTTGCAATTGGCGAAGACGCTAATAAAGAAGTCCTTGCCGATTTTACAGGCGATCCCGATGCCGTTCTTACAGCGCATAATCCGGAAGTGCTCAGGAAAATGATCAGATTTCTGTCGGTAACATCTTCGCAGATAGGCTCAAAAAGTTCGTCCGTCGGAAAAGCTAATCCTGATGCAGCGCCGTCCAAGCAGGATGATTTTATAGAACAGGTACAGATCGCATCTAACAGCGGTGACTTTGCAGAAGATGAAGTCTTGTGGTAAGAGGAGAATCATACATGAAATATAAAGCGTATAATTTTACGGTTATGGGTGCAAGTCATAAAAAAGCAAGACGCCCCTGTCAGGACGCTTCGTTGAGTCTGAATAAAGAGGAGTATATTCTTACTGCCGTTTGTGACGGACACGGGGGAGAGGATTACTTCCGATCGGATAAAGGCAGTGAGTTTGCGGTAAAAGCTGTAAAAAAATGTATGAACGATGAAAATATAATCCCCATGCTCACTTACTATGCAAATGATGAGATCAAGGTAAACGAGATGCTGCTTCAGCTTGAGAAAAGCATTATCTCGGAGTGGAACGATCTCGTAGAATCCGATTATGCAGATAATCCTTTTACCGATGAGGAGCTTGAACAGGTCAATCCACGAATGAGATTTCGTTACGCAATAGGCGAAAAGATAGAATGCGCATACGGTACAACAATGCTTGTTAATGTGATCACAGATGATTTTTGGTTCGGTATACACATAGGAGACGGCGAATGCGTTTCCGTTGATGCCGAAAACAATTTTGAGCACCCGATCCCGCATGACGATAATTGTGTTTTTAATTATACTACATCAATTTGTGACAGGACAGCTATTTATAACATGCGCCACCATTTCAGCACGAAACTCCCGAAAGCCTTATTTATAGCAAGTGACGGAGTGGATAATTGTTTTGAAAACCACGATAAACTACATGACTTTTATTCTACGGTCTTGAAGTCGTTTGACTCTTACAGCGAGATGGAAGCGATTATAGAGCTTTTGGATTATTTGCCCAAGATGTCGCAAAAGGGCAGCGGCGACGATATTTCACTTGGTATTATTCTTGGAAAGTAAAGTCATTCCTTCACTATAAAAGCAACTAAAACTAACATATAATCTTATAGATGTGTTTTTTGGTTGGTAGACGGACTTGCAGTTTAGTATTATAATGTTAATATAAATTGCAAAGGTGGGAATTATATGAGAAAACATTATTTGGACAACATCAGGTGGTTTACGGTATTGCTGGTGGGTCTTTATCACGTTATTTATATGTATAACGGAGTAGCAACTTTCGGAGTAGTAGGACCTTTCAAAGAAGTACAGTATCAGGACGCGTTCTTATATTTATGCTATCCATGGTTTATGCTGCTGTTGTTTATTGTAGCCGGTATCAGCTCAAGACTGTATCTTGAAAAGCATACCATAAAAGAATATATCAAATCAAGAACAACAAAGCTTCTTGTTCCTTCAACCATAGGTGTGTTTGTTTACTGCTGGATACAGGGCTATATCAATATGAATTTATCCGACGCTTCCGAATCAATGATCCCCGATAATATTCCGGCAGCGATCAAATATCTGATCATGTGTCTTTCCGGTATAGGCGTGTTGTGGTTTGCTCAGCTGCTGTCGCTTTTTTCACTGGGTCTTGCGCTGATCAGACTATGTGAAAAAGGAAAGCTTTTCGAACTTACAAAAAAGACAAATATTATCGTACTTGTTCTGCTTGTTGTGCCCGTATTTTTATCGGGACTTATACTCAACACCCCGATGGTTCTTGTTTATCGTTTCGGTTATTACGGAATGGGATTCCTTCTCGGTTATTTCGTATTTGCACATGAAGAAGTTATTGACAGACTTGTCAAATACAGATATTTTCTGATTGCAGCGGCGGCTGTTCTCGGCGCAGTCTTTACGATCCTTCGTTTCGGACAGAATTACGGTGAAGCACCTTGCTATAACTGCATTGAAGCTGTTGCTTTTGCCTGGGCTATGTGTCTCGCAATTTTTGCTTCCTTTAAGAAGTGGTTCAATACTTCAAATAATACAACGAAGTTCCTGACAAAACGCAGCTATGGTTTTTATATTCTGCATTATCTGGCAATGTCGTCTGTTGCATTATTGCTGCATAAGTATACACAAATGCCTGCTCTTCCTACATACCTTATAACAGGCGCAGCAACATTTGTCGGCGGATTCCTGTTAAATGAGATCATTTCAAGAATACCGATTCTCCGCTGGTGTGTTCTCGGTATCAAAAAGGAGAAGAAAAATGTTCAGGGATAATCTAATTCAGCTAAGAAAAATGCACAAGCTTACTCAGGAGGATATAGCCGAAAAAGTCGGAGTATCCCGTCAGGCTGTTGCGAAGTGGGAGTCAGGTGATTCTATACCGGATATAGATAGGTGCAGGATGATAGCCGATCTGTTTAACGTTACGCTTGACGATCTTGTAAACTATAACCCCGAAAACACCGAAGGACTTTTGCCGCCGCCCAAAGGGAGATATTTATTCGGTATTGTAACTATCGGAGAAAAAGGACAGATCGTGATCCCTGCAAAAGCAAGAAAAATATTCTCACTGCAGCCCGGAGAGAAACTTGTGGTTCTCGGTGACGAGAGTCAGGGTCTTGCACTTATGAAGGCAGACGGGTTCCTCTCGCTTGCAGATAGAATCCGCTCCGATTTCAAAAATGACTGATGATAAAAACAGACGCTCAAACCGAACGTCTGTTTTCTTCTTGTAATATTATTTTACGGTATTGCTTGTTTATTATGAATGCTGTGATACTAATCTTCCGAAGAGGTATTATCCGGTGTATCACTATCGGATTGTATTTCTTCGATCACAGAGTCTGTATCGGTAGGCACGTCACCCTCGGATACAGTTTCATCGGAATTATCGGCGCTTGAATCATCCGAATTCTCCGAAATATCGGTTTCGGGCGGATCAAGCGGTATAGCTTTTCCCGAATAATCCGTTATATAATCACCGTCCGGCAGAAGCTCGGAGATAGGAACGATCTCGTATCCGAGATCACGTATTGTCTGAATAATCATCGGCAGAGAGTCCGCTGTATTTCCGCCTGCGTTATGCATCAGGATTATCGAGCCGTTTCGTATATTGTTCCTAATCCTTGAGCATATCTCCGACCCGGAATTATTTGTCCAGTCAAGTGTATCGACGTCCCATTGAATACAGTCCATACCCATTCCGAGGGCTGTTCCGGTAACTCGGTTGTCATAAGCCCCGTACGGATTTCTGAAAAGCGTCGGTCTTTTTCCTGTCAGCGCTTCTATCTCCGAACTGCAGATCTCCATTTCATTACGAATCCCTGCCATATCAAGCTGAGTCAGATCGGGATGAGTATTCGAGTGATTTCCGATGTCATGCCCAGCCGCCGCTATTTTTTTCACATCATCGGGGTATGCCCTTACCCAGATCCCGACAAGGAAAAATGTTGTCTTTATATCATACTGCTCCAGAGTATCGAGAATCAACTGAGTTTTATCATTACCCCATGAAGCGTCAAAGCTGATGCTGACTTTTTTCTCATCTGTCTCTACATAGCTGATCGGAATACTTTTGCCGACACTGTTGGGGTCTATATACTCATTTGTATTATTCGGGGCAGGTGTATTGTCGGTATTTGTTTCACTTTGTGAGTCTGTTGTAGTGTTCTCGACATTGCTTGTTGTAGAAGATGATGTTTCATTGTTTGAAGGACTTGTGTTGGTATTGGTGTTTGTATTTGTATTTGTGTTGGTACTATTTACAGGCTGGGAAGATCTTGAAGCGGAAGAGCTGCTTTCGGTTTTGCCGGCAGAAGAACTGGTTGATTTTTTATCGCTGTCTGTCTGTTTTGAGCTTACCGATGAAGAAGTGTCTTTTTTCGCTGTGTCACTCACGTCTGACTCGGTATCTGAATCATTCTTTGCAGAGCTTACAGCGGATTTATTGTCATCTGTGTCCGTATTTTCGGTAACCGTAATACTTATTGTACACGAAATGCCGTTGTCACTCGTGAGAGCTGCAGTAACAACTGTGCTGCCCGGCGCACATCCGGTGACAATTCCCTGTTCGTCTACCTTTGCGACTTTGGTATCGTCTGATCTGTATCCGATCTCTTCATTGTCAGGTGATTCCGTTATTGTTTTCAGATCGACACTTTCTCCGACTTTCAGTTCAAGCAAAGTATCTTTAAAAGTAATGCGTTTATCGATCACATTAACCGAACTTGTATTACCTACAGGTTCTTTATTTTTTTTCGATCTATTTGTAAAAATAAATGCACCCGAGGCAATAAGTGCCAATATCACTGCTGCAATTATTATAGGTACTATAGATTTACTTTTTGAAGAAGTTGTTTCAGTTTTTTTGTCGCTCATAACCGTTCCTCCGTTTAGTCGATCACAAACTTTATGATTTATATTTTATGAATATAATTATTATATAACAGATTAAAAAAATGGTCAATAATTATAACAAAAAAAACCCGAACAGTTTTGTAAATAAAAAACCATTCGGGTATTATTCGGTAAACAAGAAAAATCCGCAATGTATTTGTGTTGAATATTATCCGCTTATCGCTTTTACCGCTTCTCTCACGGAACGAACGCCGATAAGTTCAATATTGCCATAGCTTTCTTTAGACAGGTTTTTTAAATTAAAATAGGGGAGAAGGCATCTTTTGAATCCAAGCCGTGAAGCTTCGTTGATACGTTTTTCCGCCTGAGACACGCTGCGTATTTCCCCTGCAAGACCGATTTCTCCGAATGCGATCACATCGTCGGGAATAGAAAAATCCTTCAGGCTGCTTACAAGGGCAAGCGCAACACAAAGGTCTACCGCGCGTTCGTCAAGCTTAAATCCTCCGACAACATTTACATAAGTGTCGGCTCCCGCAAAATAGAAACCTCCCTTTTTCTCCAGCACGGCTATAAGGAGATTCATTCTGTTGTAATCAAACCCTGTTGCCATGCGTCTTGCAGTGCCGTACCCCGAATTGACAGCCAATGCCTGAACTTCTGCGAGGATAGGGCGTGAACCCTCCATTGTACACGCAACACAGGTTCCCGATACGCCTCTCGGTCTGCCCGATAATAGCATAAGCGATGGGTTCGATACTTCTTCGAGTCCTTTATACGTCATCTCAAATACGCCGATCTCGTTGGTAGAACCGAAACGATTCTTGACCGCCCTCAGAATTCTGTATGTGAGCTGTCTGTCGCCTTCAAAATATAAAACGGCGTCTACAATATGTTCAAGAACCTTGGGTCCTGCTATAGCGCCGTCTTTATTGACATGCCCGACAATAATTATCGGTATCTCAAGCGATTTTGCGGTACGCATCAGAACATTTGTACATTCACGAACCTGCGTCACACTTCCGGGTGAGGAATTCAGTGAGGTGAGGTTCATAGTTTGAATTGAATCTATTATAACAAGCTCCGGCTTTATAGTTTTGATCTGCTCCGTGACTATCTCAATATCTGTTTCCGTCATTACCAGCATCTCGTTGTCAACTCCGAGTCTGTCTGCGCGAAGCTTTATCTGTCTGCGGGATTCCTCACCAGAGACATACAGCACGTTTATCTTGTCACCGAGATTTTTGCAGACTTGCAGTAGAATTGTAGATTTACCGATACCCGGATCACCGCCGATCAGAACTAATGATCCTTTGACGATACCGCCGCCGAGTACGTTGTCAAGTTCTCCGATACCTGTTTTGTAACGGAATTCATCGGCAGTCGTTATTTCGTGAAGTTTGAGCGGGGAAGAATACGCCGAAGATACTTTGACTTTCGGTTCGATTGATCTTGCTCCGGCTGAAATGATTTCCTCGTTCATTGTGTTCCATTCACCGCAGCCGGGGCATTTTCCGTACCATTTCGGCGACTCGTATCCGCATTCCGAGCATATGTATGCGCTTTTTGATTTTGCCATATTATTATTCCTTTTCTTTATTACTCTTAGTTTTCTTTTGCCATATATTCGACAACAGCAGTATATATTGCAAATGCAATCTGTTTCTGATAGTTCTCATCTGCAAGTCTGGCAGTTTCTTCGGGGTTTGATAAAAAACCGCACTCTACAAGTACGCACGGATTTGTACAGTTGTTGAGAAGATAAATACCGCTGTCTGCTTTTTTGTTCTGTCTTTGGTTATCGGGTTGAAGCAGCCCTGTAATTGATTTTCGTATGTACTCGGCTAATGCAGCACTTTTTTCGTCATTTGGCGAATAGAACACCTGTGCGCCGCTGTACTGTGGTTCGGTAAATTTATTTTGATGTATGCTGATAACGCAGTCGACATTCTCTTTGTTAAAAAGTGCAAGCCTCTCTTTGAAATCTTCTCGGGTGCGTTCGCTCAGCGTTGGTAAAGACTGATCGCCCATAGGCATATCGCTGTCTCTGGTCATAAGCACTTTTATTCCGGAAAGTTCAAAATAATCTCTGAGTGCCTGAGAGATCGCAAGATTAATGCCCTTTTCTGCGATGCCGTCTGCGCTTTCGGCTCCTCCGTCCTCGCCGCCGTGACCTGCGTCTATCACAATACATGCCGAACCCGAAAATGTAGACTCATCAGCCGCAACGTTTATTTTCATAACTGCGAATAATACAAGAAGCATAAGACATATTATTACTGCTATAATTACAATGTAAAAAATAATGTTGAATAAACTCTGTTTCAGTTTCTCCATAATAAAATACACCTCAATAAATAATATTCATTTATCGAGGTGTATAGAACATCAATCTACATAATTTCCGTTTACGATCTTAGTCTCGTTTCTCACCAAAGAAAGATCGTCGAAGCTGTTGTCATATTCCTGAATGTTGTTGATCTTGTAAAAACCGCTCTTGATCGTTGTCAGATATGTATTGTGTCTGTTGAGAAGATCTATCATCAGCGAAATCTCCTCGTCAAGATCGTCTTGTGTCGGATGTTCCGATTTTGCCAGATTCTCAAGATCCAGCTTCATCTTTGCTATATCTTTGAGAACATACTCTATCATAGTAACGGCGTCCATGCTTGTTTCTCTGACTTCGTCCATAAGACGCATTGAGTCTTTTCTCATTTTAGTCTTGGCTTCGGTAACGGTAGAGAAGATCCTGTCTGTCTTTTCAAATTCTACTTTCAAAATATCAAGCTCTTCATAAAGCTTTGCTTTTTCCTTTGCAAGCTGAGCGATTTTTTCTCCGTAGAAAACTCTGTCTTTTTCAAGCTCTGTTCTGTACATGCTTGCCTGATCCATAGACTGCTTAACGCTTTCGTAAAGCTTTTCGTTGTCCTTTTTCAGAGAGAGGATCTCGCTGTTTTTTTCTTCGAGTTCAAACTCAAGCTGCATGATCCTCTCTTCCATTTCCTTTTGTTTGTATTCATATTCTGTCATAGGTATTCACCCCTTTGAGTTTTTTCTACAACTAAATTATAACAAAAAGCGAAACAAAATACAAGGATTTTTATAGAATTTTCTGAATATTATTTGCTTTGTCTGATGATTACGGAAACTTTCCCGGGATCTATCCTGTCTTTTTCCAAGATAAGACTGTCGATTTTGTCGGCGGTTATAGTTCCGCTTTTCGGGTTTAGTACACTGTCGATCTTTCCTTTAATATCAGCCTCAACAGACGAATACTCGAACGCAAGCGTCGTGTTTATCAGGGTGCAGTTTTTCATAACAAGATTATCGATATAGCATAACCCCTGTAAACTCTCGATGACGCAGTCAATAAAAGTCAGATTTCTGCTGTTCCAGCCAAGATATTCACCTGAGATAAAGCTGTTGGTCACCGTGATATTGTCGGAATTCCAGAACGCGTCTTTTGTAATAAACCTGGAGTTTTCAACGGTAACATTTTTCGCGCCGTCAAATGCATAATTACCTACAAGAGTAAGATTGTTTGCAGTAATGTTTTCGCTGTTCATGGCAAGATAGTCACCGTGCAGTACAGAAACATTCTTTAATGAAATATCCCTGCAATTCCATAAAGTTTCATGTGCATTTGTAAATGTGGTATTTTCTAGCTCTATATGGCTGCATCGTCTAAAACTTTTCGGAGCCTCTATGACAGTGTTTAATGCCTTAAAGTTATCCGTGTACCATATCCCGGCCCTTGCATTTTCAAAAAGTGTACATTCCGACATCGAAATATTATTGCTGTACCAAAGAGGATATTTCCATCTGAAAAGCGTTTTGGAGATCGTAAGGTCTTTACAGTGTTTAAGAGGAGATTCACCGTCGTCAAAAACACATTCTGTAATATATGTTTCGTTCTCTCCGAACAGAGCACGTTCTCCCGTGAGTTTTTCTCGTTTTATTTCTTTCATATCTTCCTCCGGAGTTATTAACTAACCATATCGCAGTATGATTTAAGTCTGTTTAGTCCGTCATATAAAACGGTTTTCGGACATGCAATGTTAAGTCTCAGAAAATGCCTGCCGTTTTCCCCGTAAGCGATTCCCGACGAAAGATACAGACCTGTTTTTTCTCTCAGATCGTTTGCAAGCTCTTTGCCGTCAAGAGGAAGTTCGGAACAATCAAGCCATAACAGATACGTTGCCTGTGAGGTAACCGTCTTGATTGGCATTTTGTTTTCTGTCATAAATGAGTTGACGATTTTTTTGTTTTCAAAAAGATATGCTTTTAATTCATCAAGCCACTGTTGACCGTCCGAGAAAGCAGACACGGCTGCATCGATTGCAAATGCATTCGGTTCGGCAACTTCGTCGGTATTAATCGCGCGATTCACTCTATGTCTGAGATTATCATTCGGAATACATATAGCCGAAGTTTGCAGCCCTGCAAGGTTAAATGCTTTTGTTGGTGTTATACAAGTAACGCTTATATCGCGGCAAATGTCGGATACAGATGCAAAAGGGGTATACTTAACGCCGGGATCGGTAATATCGCAGTGAATCTCATCGGAGATCACGGTTACTCCGTATGTTTTACACAATTCACCTATTTTTGAAAGTTCTTCTTTATTCCATATTCTGCCTACGGGATTATGCGGATTGCAGAGTATCATCAGCGTAGTCTGAGGATCGGAAAGCTTTTTTTCAAGATCATCAAAGTCGATGCTGTATTGTCCGTTATTGTATATAAGCCGGTTTTCAAGCACGTTTCTGCCGTTATTAAGTATACAGTTATAGAAAATATTATACACAGGCGTCTGAATAACGATCTTCTCGGCAGGTGTGGTAAGTTTTCTGACCGTGCTTGAGATAGCCGGTATAACTCCGGTACAAAACATAAGCCAATTTTTTTCCATAGTATATGAATATCTGTTTTTTTATTTTTTTATATATGCTCGGTACCATTCGTCAGGTATTATTGTATATCCGAAAATGCCGTGTTCGGCTCGTTTTTGAATAGAGGCGATAATTTCGGGCGCCGTTTTGAAATCCATGTCCGCAACCCACATAGGAAGCTCGTTTTCCTTCACATCCCATTTGAGAGAGTTTGTGTTTTTCCTGTTGATAACGGTGTCAAAATCATATTTCATATAATAAAATCCTTTCCTTTGTGTTAAGAAGTCAGATAAACCCCTTTATCGGCACGTTTGCAGAACCGCTTTGCAAGCAAAATCAGGAACAATGTACCTCTGATGCATAATTCGATACACATAGCTATCCATACGCCTTGTATTCCGTAACCGGATGCCAGAAACGCCGCAAGAGGTATACGTATTATCCACATGCTGACAAGATTTAGTACGCTGGGTACTGTGGTGTCGCCTGCACCGCGAAATACACCTGCTGCCACAATAGAAGCTGCATACATCGGTTCGGCAAATGCTTCTATTCTCAGTATTTCGCACCCTAAGGCTTGTATGTTTTTATCGGGTGTAAGCAGACCGATCATAAGCGGCGCAGCCAGAAACATGATAACGCCGCCTAAAGTCATAACCGTCATGCCTGTTGCAACGGACAGCCAACCTAATTTTTTAGTAAGGTCTTTACGTTTTGAGCCGATCGATTGACCTATTATAGTAGATGCTGCGGCTGCGATTCCGTATCCCGGCATATAGCACAGGCTTTCCGCAGTTATCGAAAAAGAGTTAGCTGCGATTGCTATAGTTCCGAGCGGAGATACTATTCTTGTAAAAGCGATATATGCCGAGCAGGTTATGATCTGTTCTATTGCTACGGGAATTGCGATCTTCAGCGATGTTTTCAGTTCATGAAACGAAAAACCTGACTTTTCGTTTTTTCTTATTTTTAGACTTTCCGATCGGGTAAGAAGATACCACAATAAGATCAGGCCTGTTACCGCCTCCGCCAACGCTGTTCCGAGTGCCGCACCTTTTATGCCGAGTCCCGCACCAATGATGTAAATGTTTCTCCCGAAAACAACTCTTGTGCCGGAAGGAAAAATCAAGAGCGCATTGAACACAACGTCAAGCATACACATGATTATTTCCATCATTCCTGCAACTTTCATATTTCCGCTTGCCTGTATCATGCTGCCTGCCGTATAGTTTATCTGCATAAACGGTACAGACAAAGAAAAAATAAGAAAATACCAGAATGCGCCGTCTTGAATTTCTTTTTCTCCGCCTAAAAGAATTGGCAGAACGCGACTGATTGAAACACTGATCACAAGCAGTGCTATGCTGAATATGATTACACTTATTAATCCTGTTTTTACAAGTGTTCTTGCATCTCTCGTATTGTTTGCACCGATACGCTGTGCGATAAGTACCGAAAAACCTGTTCCTGCTGCCATGCATAGTCCGCCGAAAAGCCATGTACTTGATGATACCAATCCGATCGAAGCGCTGTCGTTGGCTCCCAATCTTCCAACCATTGAAGCATCGATATACTGCATCACGATAGAGGAGACCTGCGCAAGTATTGCCGGAATACTCAGGGTAATGATCATAAAAATCCGTTCGGATAGGGTAAGAGGTTTTCCTTCTCTCATCAGAGCAAGGTAATCTTTTTTCATAATAATACGCTGAACCTTTCTGTCATTCTTCATGATTATATCATAAATGGAAACTTTAAGCAACGTTTATTTACAGGATATCGTTACTCTTTTTTTACATTTATTATGACAAAACTCGAAAAAAATGATAAAATCCGTCAATATGCACAATATAATTAAAAAAATATTTAAATCCAAAAAAAAATTTTTAATTGTCTGAAACAGTAAAACATGGTATAATATCTATTATGAATATTAATAAGCAGCATGGACGTAATCTTTATTGATCTTTATCAGATCAGAAATTCATAGCATTAGCTTACGTAAACCGGTAGGAGAGAGAATACTGATCCTAACGTTAATTGATTCTTTTTTAGGAGGATTACAATGGCTTTTTTTGATGATATCGGAAGAAAAATTACAATGACAAGTCAATCTGCAGTTCAAAAAACAAAGGATGTTGCGGGAGTAATGAGACTCAACTCCATGATTGCCGACGAAGAGCGTATACGTGATCGTACATATATAGAGATCGGCAAACTCTATGTGGAGCTGCATCCTGATGATTACGAAGAAGCTCTTTCTTCTTTGGTCAAATCTGCGCTTGAATCTCAGACTGCTATCTCGGATCTGAAAAAACAAGTAAACGGGATCAGAAAAGTGTTTAACTGCAAGCACTGCGGTGCCGAGCTTACGTATAATGCTACTTTTTGCAGCTCCTGCGGTCAGAAAGTTGAAAAAAGCGATCTGCCTGCCGCAGTTGAAACAGTCAGATGTCCGAACTGTGGTACAGAGTTAAGGCAAGGCTTGAATTTCTGTACCAGCTGCGGAACAAAACTTGCCGCTGCCGAGAATAATACCGGTGTACCCGCTGCTCCGATCCCTTCGGCAGAAACCATTCCCCAGAGTATACCTGCTATTGAGAACATTCCCGCTGCAGATCAGAATACTAAAAAATGTCCGAAATGCGGAAATCTCCAAAATACGGATATGGCTTTCTGCGTTATCTGCGGAAGTCCGATGGATGCGCCGGTGGCTTCGACTGTTCCGGAATTACCGACCTTTGGTGTTCCGTCCTTTACGCCGGAAAAAACAGCTGTTCCCGAAATGAGAAGCTGCCCGAAATGTGGGAATATGCAGAGTAAAGATCTTGCTTTTTGTGTAAGCTGCGG